>DAORAG010000328.1:0-3887 GCA_035344095.1 Cyclobacteriaceae bacterium
CCCAGCTCCAGCGAAGAGGTATCGACCTACTCTCGTGAGTTCTGGATTTTTCTTGGTGCCACCACCCTTTGCCTCATGGGCTTCCAGGTGCTGATCCCTACCTCCATACCGGTTTATAACCAAATCGTTTCACTTTTTGGTGGTTCCGGCAATCTTGCTCCTCCCGCGGACCAGATCGCGTTTTATTCCAAGTTTCAGCTCTGGTTTGGCATCGCCATCGCTTTACTTTCTGGCACGGGGCAATTTTTTTGGTGGAAACGGATTGACAAGAGCAGACTAAAAAAAGAGCTGCTTGGTCCTCTTCTTATTTCGCTGGTTGTTTTTGCAATCATTATTTCATTGGCTCGTGTAGCTGAACCAGCCTATGTTATCCTGACGCTGGCCGGAGTTTACATTATCGTCTCCAACATCAAAGTGCTTACAAGCGTCTTTCGAGTGAATCCCTCTTTGTCGGGAGGAGCGCTCACTCACATAGGGGTGGGTATGGCGCTGATTGGTATAATGTTTTCAGCTGGGTATTCGAATGTGGTGTCGCTAAACAATACGGGGATGTTGATTTCTTCAGAACTAAGTACGGAGTTCAACCGGGACAATCTTCTGCTTTTTGTAAATGAGCCAAGATCGATGGCCGGCTACGACATCGAATACCTGGGTGAGAGATTTGAATTCAGAAACAAGCACGGCTACGTGAAGAAAAGTGACGTTGAACTAACCGTAGATCCTTACAAAGTAGTAGCTAAACGCGATATCATCTTCGAAGACAAAACCATTTATTCCGCGAAGGACACATTTGAAATCTATCCCGAAAACACATACTACGAAATCGAACTAAGAAAGGGGGATGAGGTTGCCGCTATTCTTTACCCTCGGGTACAAATCAATGAGGCCATGGGTGGATTTATCGCCTCACCGGATATCAGCAGGGGACTGGGAAGAGACCTTTACACTCACGTTTCGGCACCGATGAATCGCGAAGCCGAAGTAGACTGGAGCGACATGGAGGAAATTCGTGTTCGCCCGGGACAACAATTTTTTGTGAACGACTATGTAGCCACCCTTGATGAAGTACACCGCATTGAAGAAATCCAAGGAGTGGAGTTGCGCAACGAAGACGTAGCCGTGCAAGCAACCATCGTGGTGAACGGAGAAAGAAATCCATACTATGCAGAGCCGATTTTTCTCATCAAGGACAAATCACAGGTGGGGAGAATCTCATCCGAAATCAGTGAACTGGGAATTAAAATAACCTTGCTCAACATTCATCCTGAAGCCGGAGAGTTTACACTCGGGCTCAACACCCGACAGAAGGACTGGGTAATTATCAAAGCAATGGAAAAGCCCTACATTAACTTACTCTGGCTCGGAACGGGCGTGATCATGGTTGGATTTACAGTCGCCATGGTCAGGCGATTTCGCGAGAGAGTATAGTTAATCTTTGGTCAGGCGATCAATAATTCCGTCTACGGTTATACCTTCTGCTTCCGCCTTGAAATTTCGCACGATGCGATGACGCAGCACGGGCTTGGCAATCGCTTGTACGTCCTCAATGTCTGGTGAATATTTACCCTGAAGTAATGCGTTGCACTTGGCGCCTAGCACCAAAAATTGTGAAGCCCTTGGTCCAGCTCCCCATTCCAGAAATTCATTTGCTGTAGTAGAACCATTAACACCTGGTCGGGTGAGATGACTTAGCTTAACGGCATACTCGACTACATTGTCGGCAATGGGCACCCTTCTTACCAGGTGCTGGAAGGCGATGATTTCTTCAGCTGTCAAAACCTTGTCAACTTTCTGAATATCGTCTACCGTGGTGTTCTTTACAATCGACACCTCCTGATCGTAGGTCGGATAATCAAGCAGCACATTAAACATAAACCGATCCAACTGTGCCTCGGGCAGAGGATAAGTTCCTTCCTGCTCAATCGGGTTTTGCGTGGCCAACACAAAGAACGGCTTTGGAAGTTCGTATTGTTGACCCGCAATGGTAACAGCATATTCTTGCATGGCCTCCAGAAGTGCGGCTTGTGTTTTCGGTGGTGTCCTGTTTATCTCATCGGCCAAAACAATATTGGCAAACACTGGCCCCTTCACAAAATGAAAATTTCTTTCTTTATCCATCGTCTCAGCTCCAACGATGTCTGAAGGCATCAGGTCGGGCGTAAACTGGACACGCTTAAACTGCAGATCAAGTGATGTAGCAATGGTATGAACCAATAAAGTCTTGGCTAATCCCGGAACTCCAACCAAAAGACTGTGTCCCTGACAGAAAATAGAAGTCAACAGCAGCCGTACTACTTCGTCCTGCCCCACCACCACTTTGGCAATTTCTTCTTTTAACTTCTTGTGGGCTGCCGATAGGGCATCTGCTGCCTCTACATCATTTGAAAATTGAACCGCCATTGATTAATTATTAACTATACGAAAATAAAGCTGCTGGTTATTCCAGCAGGTGGCAAAGGTCATATTCTGGATCGATGTTAATGAACACATCACCACGGGCCTTGAGAAACCATTTGTCCAATGCCCTATCTTTTTTCTCTGCGAGAGCTGCAGCCTGTATCCGATGCCAGTCATCTTTCAAATTTGCCTGGTGAGGTGGCAGCTTTGTTTTGAAATAAATAATGCGCACTGCGTCTTTTCCATCATCCGTTCTATACTTAATGGGCTCACTTATATCTCCCACTTGCATCTCATCGATTTTGAAATAGACCACCGGGTCGATTTCCTTTATTGAGATCTTTGTTCCACCGTCAGCATCCGTAAAGAAGCCTCCTTGGCCCTTGGTCTGTTGATCATCTGAATACTCCTTGGCCGCCTTTTCAAATGTGATGCTATCATTTACGATGGCAAGCCGCAGGCTGTCCATAAATTTCTCTGTGCGGCTAATGTCCTCCTCAGAAGGTGTGGACGACATCAAGATGTGCCTTGAGTTGTACTCGTTACCTCTTCTCTCAATCAACTGCATGATATGAAAGCCAAACGGAGACTCGAAAGGCTGGGATATCTCCCCGGGCCGCAATTTGAAAGCAGTAGCCTCATATGTCGGCACCATTGCACCTCTGCCTACATACCCCATGTCACCACCGTTGTATTGTGCACTGGGGTCTTCAGAATATTTTCTAGCAAGCTCCTTAAAATCCTCACCTTTGATAAGCCTATCGCGGATGTCATCGAGCTTTCTCCTTGTTTCGTTTTTCTGCGCCTCACTCACTTTCACTATGCGCACAATTTGCGCCACCTCTACATCAGATGAATAGTAGGGCAAGCTATCTTGAGGTATCTTATTGAAGAACCTTCTCACCTCTGCAGGCGTAACGGAAATATCTTTCGTGATTTGTTGCGTCATCTCGTTGCCCAATAGCTGCTCACGAATTTGATCTCTTAGGTCAAGCCTTATCTCGTCCATCGTCTTTCCGTATGCACGCTCAAGTTCTTCGGGAGAGTTGCCCGAGTTTTGAAGAATCAGCTGCATCCTCCGTGTTGTATTTTGATCAACCTCATCATCTGTTACCACCACAGAGTCAATTTCCGCTTTGGCAACCATGAGCTTATTAATGATGATCCGATTGAGAAGTTCACATTTGGCTTCCCTCGACTGCGGGTTTCCGTCTGCCAAATAGTTTTGATACGCCACCTCCAAATCAGATTTCAGCACGATGTAGTTGTCAACCTTGGCAATAATCTTGTCAACGACAAAACCGGGGTTGTCCTGCGCCCCCAATTTGGGTGACAACACCACTGCAATCAGTATGATCAGGCTAGTTAAAAATCTCGAAATCCTTACTTTCCGCTGCGTTTTCATACACTTCTTCTTCCAATTTGCGCGCAAGTTCTACTTTTCTTTTGTTAATAATAATATTTTTTATGTCCTCTTTAACGAATTCAAG
>DAORAG010000329.1:0-3886 GCA_035344095.1 Cyclobacteriaceae bacterium
ACAAACGAGAACTTTTGAAAAGTATAATGTAAAGGACGAGCCAGGACGGTGGCAGCCAACGCCACCAGCCTATATTGAGGCTATCGAACCACACTGGAATGAGATCAGACCCTTTATATTGGATTCCGCCAATCAGTTTATCCCCAACCGACCTTCATCATTTAGTATAAAGAAAGATGACAAGTTTTTTAAAGAGGTAAACGAGGTCTATGAAACAGGGAAGAATTTAACGGAGGAACAAACCGAAATCGCTTCATTCTGGGATTGTAATCCTTACGTGATGAACGTCCATGGCCATGTGATGTTCGCTACAAAAAAAATTACTCCGGGAGGGCATTGGATGGGCATAACAAAGATCGCCTGCTTAAAAAACAATTCATCGATTGCTGAAAGCGCGGAAGCTTATGCGCTTACAGCGATTGCATTGGCTGACGGATTTATCAGCTGCTGGGATGAAAAGTACCGCAGCAATTTGATCAGGCCTGAAACCGTAATTAACAATCACATCGATGAAACCTGGAAGCCATTGCTTCAAACTCCGCCTTTCCCGGAGTATACGAGTGGGCACAGTGTCATCTCCTCTGCTGCATCAGTTGCACTGACAAGCCTATTTGGCGATAATTTTCAGTTTGCAGACTCAACAGAAACGAGCTATGGGCTACCCGTTCGTTCATTTAATTCATTTTATGAGGCTTCGTCTGAGGCTGCCATCAGTCGGCTATACGGAGGAATTCATTATCGCCCCGCTATCGAGGAGGGGCTAAAGCAAGGTCGACTTGTGGGCAACTGGGTGGTTGATCATGTTATTACGCGTAAACGCAAGGAAGCCGATCAGCAGGCGGGATAAAAAGATGTAAAAAGACACTCCCATGAAGCCAAGATTAACGTTCGGCCAGATCATCAACATGAATTTTGGCTTCTTCGGAATTCAATACAGCTTTGGGTTGCAGCAAAGCAACATGAGTCCAATTTACAAGTACCTCGGGGCTGACGAAGCGAGTTTGCCGTACCTGTGGTTAGCGGGACCTATGACAGGTTTAATCGTGCAGCCCATCATCGGGGCGATGAGCGACAAGACCGACTCAAAGCTCGGAAGGCGCACTCCTTATTTTTTGATTGGAGCAATACTCTGTAGCCTTGCTTTATTTTTCATGCCGTTCAGCAGAACACTCTGGATGGCAGCAAGCCTTCTTTGGATTCTGGATGCCGCCAACAACATTACAATGGAACCCTATCGCGCTTTTGTAAGCGATAAATTGACCGAGGAGCAACATTCATTGGGATTCCTTACACAGAGTGCATTTACAGGATTGGGTCAAACGTTGGCCTATCTCACACCATCGCTTTTGGTTTGGTTTGGGTTGAGTCGTGACCTGGTGAATGATCGTAACATTCCATACATGACGATCACGGCATTTGTGATCGGGGCCTTCTTTTCGATTTTCTCCATCCTTTGGACGGTAAAGACTACAAAGGAAAATCCGTTGACTGAAGAAGAGCTAAAAAAGATTAAAGAGTCTCCAAAAGGAGTTGGCGGAACCTTGAAAGAAATTGTCGAAGCTATTAAAGAGATGCCGTTGACCATGAAACAACTCGCACTTGTGATGGTCTTTCAATGGTATGCTATGTTTTGTTATTGGCAATATATCGTGCTATCAATTTCAACAACTTTCTTTAAGACAACTGAACAGTCTTCAGCCGGCTTCAGAGAAGCGGGCCTGATCAATGGCCAGGTCGGAGGCTTTTATAATTTCATGGCGTTTGTTGGGGCATTTGCCTTAGTACCATTTACCAAACGATTGGGTCCCAAGATAATGCACAGCGTTTGCCTCACGTTAGCCGGTATCGGCATGATATTTATCCCAAGTATTGATTCACGGCTGCTTTTATTCTTACCGATGATCGGTGTTGGGCTGGCGTGGGCAAGTATGATGGGCAACCCTTATATCATGTTGGCCGGCAGTATTCCTGCCGAGCGAACGGGAGTTTACATGGGTATATTCAATATGTTCATCGTGATTCCTATGATGATACAGATATTCACCTTGCCACTGTATTACAATTCACTTTTGAAAGGTAATCCTGAAAACGTGATTGTGCTCGCAGGTGCCTTGTTGATCTGTGGTGCGATAGCAGTTTTGTTTGTAAAACTAAAGCCAGGTCAGGCTGACACAGCTGGCTTGCCAATCGGAGGGGGTCACTAGCGGGAGTATGGGAGCACGATCAAGACAACTTTGGGGTATAGACCTGGGCGGGACCAAGATTGAAGGGGCCATCCTCGAATCACCTGATGACAGCAAGACATTGTTCAGGGATCGGTTGCCCACGGAGACACACAAAGGCTACGAACACGTACTTAACCAGATTTCCCGTGTAGTCGACATGATGAAGGCTGCCGCTGGCTACACACCTGACAGAATCGGTATTGGCACGCCCGGTACCATGGATCCCGCTACTGGACTTTTTAAAAATAGTAACTCCGCAGTATTGAATTTCAAACCTCTTCAAGCTGACCTACAAAAGTTGATAGGGATTGAAGTAGTAAGCGCAAACGATGCGAATTGTTTCGCGTTGGCGGAGACGAGACTAGGAGTTGTTCGCCAGAACTTTCCGGATGCTAAAGTTGTGTTTGGTGTGATCATGGGCACGGGTGCCGGTGGTGGCGTGGTGGTAGAAGGAAAGGTAATTCAGGGCAAACAGGGCATAGCAGGGGAGTGGGGCCACAACTTTCTGGATGAGTCGGGCGGTAAATGCTATTGCGGCAAGGTAGGTTGTGTTGAAAACATAATTGCCGGTCCGGCTCTTGAGAAATATTACCGCGAAAAAAGTGGAACTGAAAAAAAACTAAAGGAAATTGTAGGACTGGCAAAGAGTGGTACTGACCCTATAGCTGTGGAAACCATTGAGAGATTACACAAGATGTTTGGCAAGGCCATTAGCGTGGTGATTAATATTCTTGATCCGGACGTGATCGTCATAGGAGGCGGGGTTGGCAATATTGATTCATTGTACACAAAAGGTGTAGAACAGATTAAAGACTATGTATTTAATGACAGGCTGGATACCCCGGTAGTGAGACCGGCTTTGGGAGATAGTGCGGGTGTATTTGGCGCTGCTTTCCTGGTAGAAAAATAAATGCGTATGACAAAAATAGCCATCCTCGGACCGATCCCTCGTGACCACATCGTCACACACAATGGTGACCTTATTCAAAAGTGGGGCTGTGTTACTCATCCTGTAATTGCACTGTCAATTATGGCTGGGGAACAGATCGAAATCGTGCCCGTCTGTCACGTGCGGAAAGTTGACCTCGACAATGTGAAAGAAGTTTTTGCTGGCTACAAGGGGATCAACACGAAGTACATCACCACAAAAAATGATCAGGGCGATATTATCAGTTTGAAATTTCTTGACATGAATAACCGGGTAGAGCGTCAAACGGGTTTCATGGACCCGATTGTACCAGATGATGTCAAGGACCTGATGGATTGTGATGCGTTTGTCTTTATTCCAATCAGCGACTACGAGATTTCCCTTGACACGCTGAAACACATAAAGAAAAAAAGCAAAGGCACGATTATTTTTGACGCGCACGGCCCGACCACTGCCTGTTTATTCAATGGTGAACGTCATCGTAAATTCTGGATAGATCGCGATCAGTGGCTTCCTTATATCGATGTATTGAAAATGAATCTCGAAGAGGCGCATGCTTCCTGGTTCAAGAAAGAGTACGAGTCAAGTGACTACGTGGTCTCACCAGGACTTGACCGCGAGGAGATGACCAGGTTTGCCACACACTGTATTTCGTTGGGTGTTAAGTGTGTTTACATCACAGCAGACTCGACCGGATGTTTAGCCTATTATAGAGAGAAGGGAAAAATAGTGG
>DAORAG010000330.1:0-3876 GCA_035344095.1 Cyclobacteriaceae bacterium
GGATTTGGAGGGGAGAGATGTGATTTTGATAGACCCGATGTTGGCGACCGGATATTCGGTTGTGGAGGCCCTAACAGCACTAAAAGGAAAGGGACATCCCCGGCATATATTTGTGGCCTGTGTAATCGCAGCAAGGGACGGGATAGAGTTCCTTCAAAAGAATATTAAGACCGATCATTCAATTTGGGCGGTGTCGGTGGACGACAAGATTAATCAACAGCTTTATATTGTTCCTGGTCTTGGTGATGCTGGTGATCTGAGTTTTGGCGATAAAATAGGTTAGTTATGTGGGAAGAATTGTTGAAGGCGATACCTGTTCTTTTGTTCAGCTCGTTAAAATTTATACTAGGGCCAATAGGCGGGTTTACAGCCAAGTTGAATCCTGTAGTGACGATTCTTTGCACTGTGCTCGGAATGATGCTGTCGGTTTTCGCATTCACCTTCTTTGGTGAATGGCTCAAGAAGAGAGTGTTTAATAGATTTTTTAAGAAGAAAAAGTTTTCGACCAACAGCAGGAAGTACGTTACCATTTGGAAAAAATATGGATTGGCGGGAGTAGCTGCATTGACACCACTTTTTCTGACGCCCATCGGTGGTACTATTCTTGCCGTGAGTTTTGGGGGGCAGAAGAATAAAATAATTTTCTACATGTTCATCAGCGCTTCCGTGTGGGCTATCATCTTCACGTTCGCCATTTACGAGTTTGGAAAGGCCGTGTTACCGGATTTTATCAAGCCTTAAGTCAAGTCAAAACTTTGTAACTTAGTCAAATGTTATGAAGGTTCGGGAGATAATCAAATTGATTGAGCGTGATGGTTGGTATGAGGTGCGACAAAAGGGAAGTCACAAACAATTTAAACACAAATTGAAGCCGGGCCTTGTAACCATTCCAGTGCATCGGTTATCAAACGATTTGCCAATTGGCTTGCAAAGAAGTATTTTAAAACAGGCGGGTGTCGATATATGAGAAAGTACGCAATAATAATTGAAAAGGCTGATGATGGCGGTTTCGGAGCCTATGCGCCAGACTTACCTGGTTGCGTGGGTATGGGAAAATCAAAGGAAGAGACTCTTCAAAATATGGTTGAGGCTATTCAACTTCACCTCGAGGGAATGGCAGAAGAAGGTCTTCCTATTCCGGAGCCAAAATCAGAAGCCGAGAACCTGGTTTTTGTTTAATTGGACTCGTCCGGAAGTATCTCGATGTCGTGAATCAATACTTTCTTGGCGATAGCCTGCCCGGTTTTTGTAGCGGCCAGTCCGCCAAGTGCTGTCTCCTTATAGCGAGTTTCCATACTAGAGCCGATTTCACCCATTGCCTCAATTACCTCATCTACAGGAATCACGCTGCTTACATTTGCCAGTGCAATTTGTGCTGAGCTATTGGCAATAGCAGCCGCACTTGCGTTGCGTACCACGCACGGCACTTCAACAAGACCTGCTACCGGATCACAAACTAAACCGAGCATACACTGCACAGTGATGGCCACTGCATTGAAGATTTGATCGATGTCACCGTCAAGGCAATAGACAATGGCCCCTGCACCCATAGCTGCTGCCGTCCCGGTCTCTGCCTGACATCCACCAACGGCCCCAGCGATAGACGCTTTCTGTTCCATAATCAATGCTATACCGGCTGCGAGCAGCATCGCTTCGAGAATTTTTTTGTCAGGCACGCTATGGATTTCCTGAAGAGTGTACAGTACACCTGGCATGATACCACTGGCACCAGCGGTTGGCGCTGCCACGATCCGACCCATACACGAGTTGACCTCTTTTGCTGCCAGTGCTCTTGAAATAAGATTTTGAAACTCTTTGGACAAAACGGTCTGTGGATGGCGATATACTTTCTTTGCTCCATTGTTGATCATACCCGAACGTGAAGTCATATCTTCCTCCAATCCAGTCTTCACAGCATCCTTCATCACTTCCCAGGCCTGTCCCAGTCCCTCCCAGATTTTTTCTTCTGTACGGCCCTTTTGTTCTTTCTCGTAGCCAATCACCGCATTCACCACCGACACGTTGTGCGTGTTGCAATATTTCTTCCAACCTTCAAATGAATCAAACAGAAAGGCCATGGGACTGAGTTTATTTATTCAAAGTTCAATGATTTGGTATACTAATCAAATCAATGCCGCTGGACAATTTTCGAATGCTTAGCGCTTTAAAAATGGGCTATATTGGACCGCTAAAGAATTCATCATGAAAAAAATCATCATAATGGTTGCTCTCAGCGCCTCGATTAACGCATTAAGTCAATCTAAGGACGAGGCTGCCATCCGAACAATCTTTGACAATGCACTACGGAATGGACAGTCTTATGAAATGCTGGAATACTTGTCTACTAAGATTGGTCAGCGATTGTCTGGCTCGGCCGGTGCTGCTGCGGGTGTGGAGTGGAGCAGGCAAGCGATGATGTCATTTGGGTTTGATTCAGTTTGGTTGCAACCGGTGATAGTGCCCCATTGGGTGAGGGGCAGGGCCGAAGTTGCTCGCATTATTAGCAATAGAGAAGGTACCATGGATGTGAACATCTGCGCGCTTGGTGGAAGTGTAGGAACGGGGCCAGGTGGAATCAGTGCACAAATTGTGGAAGTGAAAAACTTTGATGAGCTAAAACAACTTGGTGCAAAGGGTGTGCAAGGCAAGATTGTGTATTTCAGTCGCCCGATGGATCCAACGCTGATCGATACATTTTCCGCTTATGGTGGAGCCGTTAATCAGCGAAGCTCTGGTGCATCGGAAGCCGCAAAATACGGAGCGGTAGCCGCGATCGTCAGATCAATGGGATCGAATATTGAAGAGTATCCTCACACGGGAGGAATGCGATATGCTGATGGCGTTGCCAAAATACCTGCGGTTGCGATCAGTACTGCACATGGCGATCAACTAAGCGCATTACTCACGCGCGATAAGGATTTGAGAATGTACATTGAAACGCACAGTCAGCTTCTCGAAGATGTTTTGTCCTACAATGTAATCGGTGAATTGCGTGGTAGCGAAAAACCTGAGGAGATCATTGTGGTAGGCGGGCACTTGGATTCGTGGGATCTCGCACAAGGAGCACATGACGATGGCGCGGGTTGTGTTCAATCCATTGAAGTGCTTCGCATCTTCAAAGCGATGGGTTATAAGCCCAAGAGAACAATCAGGGCAGTAATGTTCATGAATGAAGAAAATGGCTTGAGAGGAGGGACAAAGTATGCAGAGTTGGCGAAACAAAATAAAGAGAAACATATCGCTGCAATTGAATCAGATCGTGGGGGATTTACGCCAAGAGGTTTCACAATGTCAGCACCAGAGAATGTCAAAACAAAAATCAGAAGCTGGAAACCGATGTTGGAACCTTATGGACTGACCAATTTTAATCAGGAAGGTGGAGGCGCGGATATCGGGCCATTGGGTCCACAAGGAACTGCGCTGATTGGTTTTCTTCCCGATTCTCAGCGTTACTTCAATTACCATCACACGAGAGAAGACACTTTTGATAAAGTCGACAAAAGAGAATTGGAGCTGGGAGCAGCTTCGATGGCTGCACTGGTGTATTTGATTGATCAGAATGGACTTTGATCCCGGACGAGTAGAAACAAAAAACGCGAAGGCCTCTTCGCGTTTTTGTTTGTTAGATTTTCGTAATTCCTAGCTTGCGTACTCCTCAATTGGCAAACAGCTACAAACCAGATTTCTGTCACCATAGGCATTATCGATGCGGCTCACAGCAGGCCAGAACTTCGCGTCCTTCACAAACGCTAATGGATAAGCTGCTTTTTGTCTGCTGTAAGGCCTGTCCCAATTGTCGGCCGTGATCACAGCTGCTGTGTGTGGAGCGCGAGTGAGTACATTATTTTCTTTGTCTGCCTTACCTTCTTCCACTTC
>DAORAG010000331.1:0-3876 GCA_035344095.1 Cyclobacteriaceae bacterium
TTGCCCCGCTGCGACCACGCGCGGATGTTCGTGACCGACATGAGCAACGTTGTTAACAGTATCTAAATATTTTCTGCCTGTAGTGTCGTAAAGATGTTGGCCGTAGCCGCGCACCATATGGAGAGGTTTTTGGTACGAAAGGCTCAGGTTCCTTCCAAGATGTTCGCTGCGGTATTGACGTAAGTCATCCTCTCCACGAAGGTCATTTCGTGGTGACGGCTTGTTTGCAATCAGCCACCACGGGTCGGGGCAAATGCCTCTCCAGACTTCCCTTGTAGATGGGCGTGCCACTCCCGGAAAGTCGCCTTCATTATCAAGCAGATCCAACATGATCTGGAAGTGCAGGTGTGGAGACCATCCACCGTTCTCGTCAAGGTTACCCAGTGTGGCAAAGCGGTCGCCAGCTCTCAGTGTGTCGCCTGGCTTTAGTGTTTGAATTGATTGCCTGCTGAGGTGCCCATAAAGGGTATAAAATGTTAACTCTGGTAAAATATCATGTTTTAATATGACAGTGGGCCCATAGTTTCGATCGCCTGCATTGTCAGCCGCACATACCACCACACCATCCACTGGGGCAAAGACCGGCTCACCAGCTGGCAAAAACAGGTCGAGACCTATATGAACTGTGCGCCACTCAGGTCCCTCATTGCCCTCGAAGTTGAATTCCTGCGATGTATAAAAAGGGCGTGTTTCATTATACTTGCCGATCCCTAGTTGCTTGCCCGAGGAATGGATCACTTCAGAAATCTTTTGATGTAATCTCAGGCTGTCAAGTACATCGTGTTGACCGCCAAGATCAAGGCTACCCACCGACAAATCAAGCCAGTGGCCTTCAGTTTTCGGATTGGTTTTCACCAGTTGATGTAACGAGGCAGTTGCAGCCCAACTGGTGAAGTGTTGATATCCTGGATGTGCAGGTAAACCACACGCAACACGGAAAGTAAAGTAGGCGAGTGAAGGAGAGATGCCCTTCATTTTCTCAAGCAGATCCCACGCTCCCTTATCGCTGACTTGCAGGTAAACATTATCCGGTTCTTCTTCGCGATTGATTTCAGAACACACCACGCTGATGAGCAGACGGGCTGCCGTTAAAGCGAACAGCGCTTTCAACTCGTCCTCTTGGAGAGGAAAAATTTCATGGTATCCTTTTACGATATGAAATGCAGCGCCCAATGGATCGGGCTTGTCCATCAGCCCGTACGCCAACGCAATAGCCAGGTCGTTTACTGTATGTGAAAAGACGGCATCTCCAAAGTCAATGACAGAAGGGATTACCGGATCGATTTTATCATGACTAACCAAGACATTGTAATCGTTCGCGTCATTGTAGATGACACTTTTTCTCAGCGAGGGTTCAACAGGTGAAACCCATTCACGATGCAGCTTGAGAAAATGATTTAACAAGTCCTTCCGCGACTTATCTTCCATTCTTGCCACATGGGGCTCGATCCATTTCAGCTGTGCCACATCCCACTTTATAAAGCGTTTTGATGCCGGATGACTGAAGTTCTGAAGTGCTTTACTTAATTTTCCTGTAAGGCCTCCTAATTGCTTCAGCACGTGGGGTGTATGGGGGTTCACTTTAGCTAAAGGTCTACCTTCAACCCAGGTTAACAGTCGAATGAACCGTGATTTTTCGCCTTCTTGAATCGTCAAAATCGGCTTGCCGGTTATACCATTGACAACCTTTGGAATAGCCAGTCCAAGTCCGGCAAGGTCCAAATGCCTCATAAGCGCATTCTGAAACTCCAGATTCTCAAGCTTTTCTTGGCTATTTGCAATTTTAAAGGTGAACTGCTCGTCTCCGCCTGTCTCAAGCCGGTAGTTCAGGTCGATTTCACCGGGTAACGGAGTTAGTTTTCCCTGTAGGTTAAAGTGTGTTTTTATCAGTTGTGCAACATCCTCCAGGGAGTAAGTCATGTTCAGTGCGTCTAAACTTCAAATTTATACCAAAATCGGTCGTGTAATTCTGATCTTCAGGCTAAACTAAATTGAAATCATCGATTTGCGCGCCTGTAACCTAGTGCGAAAATCTTCGTACACGCACATATTGGACTAGAATGAAGCCGCCTCAACTTCAGCAGATAGTTTCCAAGTACCTATATTGATATAATAACCTTTTGAACCTTTACCGTTTACTGATGAAAAGCAAATTCTTGTTGATTGTTGGCCTCTGCGTGTCCTTTACTTCATTCTCACAATCTAAGAAGCCCTATGAGTATACCGTTGATCTGACACGCGTTGTGGACGATAAATTGTATGTGGAGTTGTCTCCGCCTGCTCTCAGCCAGGATGAGATCACCTTTTATCTTCCGAAGATCATACCCGGAACCTATGCAGTGCAGGATTATGGACGATTTGTTTCCGACTTCAAGGCGCTGGACAAAAAAGGAAACTTGTTACCGGTTGAGAAGCTAGACACCAATTCATGGAAGATAAAAAGTGCAAAAAAGCTTAACAAAATCAGCTATTGGATTGAAGACAGTTTTGATACACAGTTGGCTGGTCCGGAGATCTTTTGGCCTGCAGGTACCAATATTGAAGAGAACAAAAACTATGTGCTCAACCCAAGTGGTTTTTTCGGATACTTTGATCAAATGAAACAAGTGCCCTTCCGTTTTAACATCGTAAGGCAAAAAGATTTTTATGGCTCAACCGGACTGATACCGGAGAAGTCAAATGAACCATTGTCCAATTTGAAATTGGAGGCAAAACCTGGACCCGATAAAAGGGTAGATGTTTTCATGGCAGAGGATTTTGACAGGTTGGCCGACTCGCCATTGATGTATGCTAAGACAGATACCGCGGTAATTAAAGTTGCTAACACAGAAGTATTGATTGGATCCTACTCGCCCAATGGTGTCATCTCTGCCAGAGAAATTGCCAATAGCGTGAAGGAGGTATTGATGGCGCAGAAGGAATACCTCGGTGGTACGCTGCCGGTAGAGAAATATGCGTTTATTTTTTATTTCACAGATCAGCCGGTGACGTCATATGGTGCCCTGGAGCATTCCTATTCTTCATTTTACTATATGCCGGAACGGCCCATTGATCGTATGAAACAGAACCTCAGGGATTTTGCAGCTCATGAGTTCTTTCATATCGTTACGCCATTAACTATTCACTCGGAAGAGATCGGGCATTTTGATTTTAACGACCCCAAGATGTCAAAGCACTTGTGGTTGTATGAAGGAGTTACAGAATATTTTTCTGGTAACATGCAGGTGAAATATGAATTGATAACTCCGGACCAGTACCTGGACATATTGCGCCAAAAGTTGATCATCGCTGACGGGTTTAAAGATGATCTTCCTTTTACAGAGTTCAGCGAACATGTGTTGGATCAATATGGCGACCAGTTTTACAATGTTTATCAAAAAGGGGCAATTATCGGGATGTGCCTCGATATCAATCTGCGTAAACTGTCTGATGGCAAATACGGGCTTCAAAATCTGATAGCAGACTTGTCAAAGAAATACGGAAAGTATAAATCGTTCGATGACAATCAGTTGTTTACCGAAATAGGACAATTGACCTATCCTGAAATTGAAGCGTTCCTCAGGACCTATGTTGCGGGATCATCATCACTGCCCCTTGAGTCCACTTTTAAGGATGTAGGAGTAAACTACAAAAAGGATGAAGTTCAAAAGGATGTGAGCCTCGGATTCGATAATAGCAACGTTACTGTGACTCAGTACAACGAAACACCGATGATCACTTTTCAAAATACGGATCGTATGAATGCGCAGGGCAAGGCGCTTGGTCTGAAAAATGGTGACATGCTCGTGAAGGTTAATGATGAAAAGCTACCTGCATTGGGCCCCGAGTTCAGTGAATTTATTTCCAGGCACAAAGGAGCCATGCGAGAAGGAGGTA
>DAORAG010000332.1:0-3860 GCA_035344095.1 Cyclobacteriaceae bacterium
CTTCTCGAAATCCTTGTAGGTTTCGAACTGAAGTATTTTTCCTTTGATCTCTTCGGCTGTCAGATCGCTGCGCTCAGCGAAAGCATTGACAGTCAATTGCTCGTCCAGGTTGATGATTACTCCACCAAGGTCAAAAATCACATTCTCAAATTGAACCACACACTTTCGTTTGCCCGCGAATAAAGTCTAAATAACGCAAATCACCAATACAATCGTTCCACTCCTGCCATTCAACGCGCAACCACGCCATTAATTGAAAGTCCCGTCCGCGATCTCGGCCATTTGGTTACTTTCAATACACCAACCGCCTCCAGCAGCTATGAAACTTACCCGTTACCTCAATATTCTTCTACTTGTGTTTCTTGCCGCCTGCAAGTCATCAGCACCGGAAGATCCGGTAGCGTTATCACAAGAGTTTTGTCCTCCTGAAAAAACCCCAAAACCAATAGGTACAAATGCTGCGTTGGGGTTGGCTGGCTATGCCAAGGTTATGTGCTCGGCAGTTTTCGTATCGGGTAGGGATATTGAAGAAGCTATTCACAATAGTGGTTATTTCTTTTTGCCGGATGAACTTCAGGATAAGGTGGGTTACACCGTTGACGAAGCAGGTCGATCGGTAACGCTGACCCTGGGAGACTCATTGAGCCGCACAGCGAAATTTTACGGAAGTCAAGGATGTATTATAGACAATGGCCAAGGGCTATTTTTCGAGCCCGTGGAGGTCGTCAGCGCGTTGCCTCCTGCCGAGACAACTCCATGGCCAATGGGTGACATGATCGAACAACAACCTACTGGTATTGATCGGGCCAGGATAGAAGCAGTCATCGACTCTGCTTTTGCACCCGATGGCTTGACTGCTGCATTTGTAATCGTACATGATGGTCAAATCATCGGAGAAAGGTATGCTCCCGGCATCACTAAAGATACGCAGCTTGAAAGCTGGTCGATGGGTAAAAGCCTGACTGCGACCTTGATCGGCCGCATGATTCAACAAGGATATTTCGCCATTGATGATCCTGCACCAGTGAAAGCGTGGCAAGAAGAAGGCGATCCAAGAGGCGACATACGGATTAGGGACCTGTTGCAAATGAGCAGTGGTTTGAATTTTCAGTCGCACCGCGATCCCGATGCACGACCCGAGATCAACCTGATGGATCACTTCTACATTTATTCCGGGGCAGTCGATGCCTTCGAATATTCTTTTAGTCGCCCGCTACAGTTTCCGGTTGGTACAGAGGGTAGATATCACAACTGCGATCCGCTGATACTGGGCCATGTGATGAAGACAACACTTGCAGCAGATGGAAAAGAATACCTGACTTATGCACAGAGAGAATTGTTTGACAAGATTGGTATAAGAAAACAAGTGATGGAAACTGATCCTTACGGTAATTTTTTGCTTACAGGATTTGATTATGGAACCGGGAGAAACTGGGCTCGACTTGGCATGCTTTATCTGCAAAATGGGCAGTGGAATGGCGAGCAAATTATACCAGAATTCTATGACGACTTTGTTTCCACGCTGGCCCCCGGCTGGAAGACCCCCGTTTATGGCGGACTTTTTTGGATCAACGGTACCGGAGAAATGCCCATCCCAAAAGAGGCTTACTACATGGCGGGCGCAGGAGGTCAGCGCACAATCATTATCCCGTCTAAGAAGCTAGTGGTTGTTAGGCTTGGGCACAATCGAGGAGACGCTGCCGGAATGAAATCCTTGAATAACGCCCTCTCCCAGTTGATGGAGCTTTTCTAGCGTGTTGAAGGAAAGTGGGCCCTGCTGGGATCGAACCAGCGACCACCTGATTATGAGTCAGGTGCTCTAACCGTCTGAGCTAAGGGCCCGAAAAGAGGCTGCAATGTTACATATTTGACCCATAAATTAAAAGCTGCATTCATCCGTCAAATTCTTACCAGACTTTGTCCTCCAATACGCGTTAATGGCGCTAAACTTTTAAAGTATACCGTTTTCCCTTAATGAAAAATGTGTTAAAATTGGAACCTAAACCAAACATTCCAGATGAAATTTACTCGTCTTAACTCCCTAACACTACTTGTATTATTGACCTTCGGACTGTGGTCTTGTGGAACTTCTACCAAAGAGGGCAACAATTCGGATGAATTTAAGCAAGCTGAAGAGTCACTGCAGGAACAGATCGAGGAGCTCGTATATAATATACCGTCACCTTCCGAAATACCGTATTTACTTGAGGCAACTGGCGCGGAATACAACCAAAGTCTGATCAACGACAGGCAAAAGGCAGACCAATACAGCACCAGAAATGACAAGGCAGCCCTCAACCTGGGTGTTTATGCTGCCGATATCGGATACCTGAGTTCTTACGGCAAGACACAGGAAGCCATCGATTACCTCAATTCTGCTAAAACACTTGCTGACAACCTGGGTGTGATTGGTTCTTTCGACATGACCGTGCTCCAGCAATTCGAGTCAAACATCGCAAACAAAGACTCACTCGCTTCCATCCTGAACAGAGCAATTCAAAAGACAGATGACTATCTCAAAGACGATAGCCGTAACAAACTGGCCGCATTGATGTTGACCGGAAGCTTTGTGGAAGGACTTTATATTTCGACAGGCCTGATCAAAAGTTATCCAAAAAATATGCTGCCTGACGATGCGCGTAACCTCGTGTTGACGCCTCTCATCCGTGTGGTTTTAGAGCAGGAGAAGTCGGTGGACGAACTATTGAAAATGTTGAGCACTATTGACCAGGCGGAGCCGGTTGCTGGTCTTGTGGCAGACCTTACTTCGTTGCAGGCGAGCTACAGGGCACTGAACATCGAAGAGCAGATTAAAAACAACAGAGCAGACATGGTGCTGTCGGACAAGAATCTAGTGGATATCTCTGCTGCTGTTGCCAAGATCAGAAATTCAATTACCGGATAATATTTTGTAAGCGAACACATCAAAGGATTGGCTGGGCCAATCCTTTTTTTTTGCCTTCAAACACACTCGTTTTGCTATCTTTAACCTTCTCAAAAACCCTCTGCCATGAGTGAACCCGTCCTTAAAGCCATCATAAGATTGTTTGCCTTGGTTGCCAAGGAAGATGAGGTGACAAAACACGAACGGGATCACATCGAGTCATTCTTATCTGACCACCTTAGTGACTCAGCAGTAGCCAGCAAACTAAAACTTTTTGACGAGCACACAGAGCAGTTGACTTCGCAGATGTCGCAGGAAGATGAGCTAAAGACTATCTCGTCAATCTGTGAGTCGATCAACATCGAAATTGCCCAAAAGCAAAAGATGGTGATCATGGTAGAGCTTATGAGCGTAGTGCTGGCGGATGGAACGATATCCAAGCGGGAAGACTACCTGGCCAAAGCGATAGGTGCGGCTTTAAATATTGAGCAGGAGAATATCGAACTCATCGAGAAATTCTTGCTTGGCAAGACACCTGACAAACTTGACCACGAAGACATACTGGTAATTGACAGCACTCAAGGTGGCTATGGGCGATGCAAACATATCCATCGTCCAGAGTTGGATGGCTTCGTTGCCGTATTGCACATACGCAGTACGGACGTTTACTTCTTTGAATACATTGGCCACAGCGATGTTTTTTTGAATGGCGTGCCTCAGAAGTCAGGTAGCATCAATGTACTCGCTACTGGCAGCACCATCCGGTGGAAGAATGTAACTCCCGTTTATTACGGTGACATTCTGGCTCAGTTTAAACAGCTTGGAGACGGCAAAAGGCTGTCGTTTGAAGGACGAAACATAAGTTATCAATTTAAAAACGGAAGGCTTGGTTTAAGGCAGGTAAACGTTTTTGAAGAATCAGGGAAATTGGTGGCACTGATGGGGGCCAGCGGTGCCGGTAAGTCGACACTATTAC
>DAORAG010000333.1:0-3860 GCA_035344095.1 Cyclobacteriaceae bacterium
GTATGGCTGCAATGTCAGTTGCAAGGGCAAGTGAACCGTGCTCTTCCGCAAGCACGAGCATGTGCGCCAGTCGCGGATGGCAAGGGAGTGCATGAATTTTTTCACCGTGCGAAGTGATTCTACCATTTTCTAATGCTTCAAGTTCATGCAGCAATTCGGAAGCCTGGGCAACGTGTCCTTTTGGTGGTGGCGTAAGCCAGGTTAATTGATTTGCATCAACGATACCCCACTTCGCCATGTCCAGCACCAGGGATGCAAGATCAGTTTCGAGAATTTCAGGTACACGGTGTTCTGCTAGTTGTGACTGGGTGGCTTTTGTCCAAAGACGATAACATACACCGGCACTCAATCGACCCGCGCGTCCGGCTCGTTGATCAGCTGAATCCTTCGAGATCATTACCGTTTCTAACCTGGAGAGCCCCGAGTTGGGGTCAAATTTAGATGTGCGACCATAACCGCAGTCGACCACTACCTTAATACCCTCGATAGTCAAACTGGTTTCTGCAATAGAAGTTGCCAACACAACTTTTCTCTTCCCGTTTTTATCTGGGGTGATAGCTGCGTACTGTCTGTTGGGTGGCAACTGCCCATACAATGGATGAATTGAGACGCCCCTTAGCTCTTTTTTCAGAAGCTCCTCGCATTTTCTGATTTCTCCCTCGCCCGGAAGGAATGCTAAAATATCTCCTTCATTTTCTTTTGCAGCTTTCAAAATAGTTCTTGCGGTCAACTCAGGAAGCATAAACATGTCAACACCCGTGCCGTATCGGATGTCGACCGGGAATTGTTTTCCCTTGCTTACGACAGCAGGAGCTTTTAACAGTTCGGTCAGTTGTGGCATATCCAACGTTGCAGACATGATCATGATCCGGAGATCGGGCCGCAACACCTGCTGTGCTTCCCTGCATAAGGCCAGCGCTACGTCAGCATAGATACTTCTTTCATGAAATTCATCGAAGATCACCATGGCTACGTCCTCGAGTGAGTTGTCAGTATGTAGCATGCGTGTGAGGATACCTTCGGTAACTACTTCAATTCGCGTGTCTTTGCCTACTTTGTTTTCAAATCGGATGCGATAGCCAACACGCGTTCCAACTTGCTCATTCAACAGCGATGACATCCGCATGGCGATGGTTCTGGCAGCAAGCCTGCGAGGCTCAAGCATGATGATCTTTTTCCCGTCTAACCAGGGCTCGTCCAGCAGTGCTAACGGTAGTAGTGTACTTTTACCTGCACCTGGTGGTGCATTTACAATTAATGTGTTTTGTTTTTCCAGATGTGCTCTGACATCCTGAATGACTTCGGTAATTGGCAGGTCGATTTGGAAAGGATCAAAACTCATCTGGATATTGTAGAAAATCACTGCAAATCTAAACGAAATGAAATTAGAATCGTGTTGACTTGCAATCAGTTCCGGTTTTAATAACTTTAATTACATGAAGTGGATTTACGTTTGTTTAGTGCTCATCACGCTGCTGGGTACAGCGTGTACACATTCTGTTTCGAAGTTTTATCCTGAGATAGTTCCTGCCAAGAGTGAGGCCTCGCTTGTGATTAACGCTGGTGGAAAATCACAGATGAATTTAGTGTATTTGGGTTGTGGAAATATGATTCTTGAACATGATGGTGAAGCGATAATGACAGATCCGTTCTTCTCCAATCAAAAGCTTTTGAAATTGTTGGGGAAAATCAAAAGCAACCCGACTCGCTACAATACGTGGAAAACCAACCTGGAATATTTTCTTTCTCCATCGGTGGTGAACGCTGCACTCGTGTCACATACGCACTATGACCACGCGATGGATTTGCCCTTGATGTTGGAGGACAGGTACTTCAACAGTGTGAGACAAGTATATGGTAATTCATATTTGCCCAAAATGATGCAGCATTTTTATGAAGAAGGCGCAGGAATTCATGGCTTGTCCAGTAGTCAGGTATATGACCCAACGGTGCCAGGCGATCAGAGCTATGAATGGATATCCACCTCGTCTCATATTCGATTTCTTCCTATTCACTCCAATCATGCGCCACATACCAAGAAGAAACTTTACATGGATAAGCCGCTTGATGAGAATTATTTCGAGGAAAATTTAATCTACTCCAACAGCAAAACAAAGGTGTTTAAATGGACAACAGGAGAGACATATTCTTTCCTTGTTGATTTTATTGGATCAGATACACTTCGCGTTTTTATTCAAACTTCTGCAAGCCAGCATCCCAACGGGTTCCCACCTAAAGCAGAACTCCAGAAAAAATCTGTTGACCTGGCAGTCATATGCTATGCTTCGGGATTAAACGTAGGTAACTATCCGAAGGCACTTTACGACTTTATGCAACCGCGAAAAATGATGCTGGTTCATTGGGAAGATTTTTTCAGAACTCCCAAGTCATTTGATGACCAAAGGCTGGTGCGAAGAACCAATCCGCGCAAGATGCGCGAGCAAATTGATGAACTAAAAAAGAAAAGCGATTACTTCATCATGCCCAGACCTGGGACAAGAGTGAGGATCACCTACTGATTTACTTTGATAAGCTCAACTTCGAAGATCAATGTAGAGTAGGGAGGAATTCGCCCGCCAGCACCACGCTCTCCATACGCAAGTTCGCTGGGGATAAAAAGTTCCCACTTGTCGCCTTCCTTCATGAGTTGCAGGGCTTCGGTCCATCCGTCAATCACCTGGCTTACTCCGAATGTTGCAGGTTCTCCTCGTTCCACTGAACTATCAAAGACAGTTCCGTCAATAAGTTTGCCCGTATAGTGAACGGTTACGCTCTGATCAGCAGTTGGCATTTTTCCAGCCCCTGAATTAATAACTCGATATTGCAGTCCACTTTCTGTCGTTTTCACGCCTTCCTTGCTTTTGTTTTCTGCTAAAAAGTCTCGCCCTTTCGCTTTCATCTTCTCTGTTCTTTGCTCCATGGCGCGTGTCATATAGGGCTGTACAATCCCCATGGCCTCTTGCTCATCCATCTGAACCTCGCCATCGGTTAAGATATCGCGCATCGCCTCGGTGAGAATATTCACATCTATAGAGTCTGAGCCTTGGTTCTTTAGGTTCGAAGCCATTAACACTCCTAGACCGTAGCTTGCCTTTTGATGCTCCGTTACCAGTTCTGATTTTTTTGGAGTCTTAAGGTCGGTGATTTCAGCTTTCAGGGTGCTCACCTGCTGGTTAAGCTTTTCTACCTCAGCGGCCAGTTCTTTTTTAGATTGGGCGAACGCCAACTGGCTGGTGAATAGTGTAAGTGCAATGAAATATCTCATGGTGCTTTAAAAACGATGCGCAAGAAACAAAAATAGTGGGATATATATACTAAAACAGGGTCCAGGTTTTCACCTGGTCGATAAATATGTTGATCACGCGGGGGTATACCATTATGCAAAATATCATACCAACAGCTGCGCCATAAATGTGCGCCATGTGGTTAATGTTGTCTTTCCCCCTTTTTGCGTAGTAATAAGAACCGATAAGGTAAGCTATTCCAAACAGGAACCCCGGAAAGCAGAGAACACCGTAAAGGCATATTTTTTCGAGGGGCTGAAACAAGATAGCTGCAAAAATGACTGCAGACACCCCTCCCGAGGCCCCGAGCGAATTGTAGCGAGGGTTGTTTTTGTGTTTAATGACTGAGGGAAGATCAGATAGGATGATGGCCGCGAGATACAGTAGGACAAAGAGTACATTGCCCGTAGCACCAAAAATATAGTTGAAGTAAAATTCGATTACCCTTCCGAAAAAAAAGAAAGAAAACATATTCCACAAGAGATGTGGAAAGTTGGCGTGTACAAATCCGCTGGTCACCAGCCGATAATACTGCTTGTGATGATGAACAGCGTATGGATTGAGCAGAAGTTTGCC
>DAORAG010000334.1:0-3859 GCA_035344095.1 Cyclobacteriaceae bacterium
AGTACTTTGCGGTTCAACTCAATTCCTGCCTTTCCGAGCTTACCCATAAACTCTGAATAAGACATGCCATGCAATCTTGCACCGGCATTAATCCTTTGAATCCAAAGTGACCTGAAATCTCTTTTCTTGGCTTTGCGGTCTCTGTAGGCATACACCAGACCTTTTTCGACAGCGTTCTTAGCGACTGTCCAAACATTCTTTCTGCGTCCGAAATAGCCTTTGGCTAATTTGAGGACTCGCTTGCGCTTAGCGCGCGATGCTACATTGTTTACTGAACGTGGCATTACTTTTCAAATTTTTGGTCATTGGCGCCTCTGATTTTACAGAGATCTTTTGTGCTCAAGGACCGGGTTTAACATTACTGCGGTTGCGTCTCAACCACAAACCTAATTTCGACTAAAACAAATAAGGAAGCATGGCTTTGATATTACCCTCGTCTTCCTTTCTAACGGTGGTCTTCTGGGCCAGTCTTCTCTTCTGCTTAGTCTCCTTCTTTGTCAGGATGTGGTTCATATAAGCCTTCTTGCGCTTAATCTTACCGCTACCAGTGACTTTGAATCTCTTCTTGGCACCTGACTTGGTCTTTAACTTTGGCATTATTTACACTTTAAAAAATTACTTTTTTGCTTTCGGAGCTACCATCATATACATCCTCTTACCCTCCAACTTTGGCATGAGCTCAACCTTGCCATAGTCTTCCAACGATTGGGCGAACTTCAACAACAGAATTTCGCCTCTTTCTTTGTACACGATCGACCTTCCAACAAAATGAACATAGGCTTTCACCTTTGCTCCTTCCTGAAGGAAGTTAACGGCATGCTTCAACTTGAAGTTAAAGTCATGATCGTCTGTGTTCGGCCCAAATCTGATTTCTTTAACAACTGTCTTTTGGGCATTCGCCTTAATCTCCTTCTGTTTCTTCTTCTGTTCGTACTTAAACTTTGAGTAATCTATGACTTTGCATACTGGTGGGACCGCGTTAGGCGATATCTCCACCAAATCCAAGCCCTGATCCTGCGCCATTTTAATAGCTACCGAGGTCGGATATACATCCACCTTTATATTATCGCCAACCACACGCACCTGGGGTGCTACTATCCTCTCATTAACTCGATAAGGTTCCTCTACAACTCGCTGTCTGAAGCCCCTTCCCCTATTATTTGGGGGCCTCCTGTTACCTTGAAATATTGCCACTAAAAGGGTTTAAGTTACTAATCTCACTGTCAGACCCACTGACAGGGCTGCAAATATCGCTATTATTTCAACTTTTCAAAAATGCCCTCTGACTTAAATTTGTGGCTAAAATCGGGTTTTAAGCCAAATTCTGCCATCATAGAGGTGGTGCACTTTCCTTTACGAAATATTCCTCGAATTCAGCCAATTCCATAGAGCCCTGATCACCAGCACCGTGCTTCCGCACTGCGACCTTGCGCTCGGCTACTTCCTTCTCTCCTACGATCAACATAAATGGCACCTTTCGAACTTCTGCGTCCCTGATCTTCCGTCCGATCTTCTCATCCCTGTCATCAGCATAACCCCTGATGTCTCGGTTCTTTAGTCCGTCCAGCACCTGCTGAGCATAGTCATTGAATCGCTCCGAAATCGGCAACACGGCAATTTGCTCTGGTGAAAGCCACAAAGGGAAGTTACCTGCGCAGTGCTCGATCAGGATGGCCACAAAACGTTCCATTGATCCGAAAGGCGCACGGTGAATCATCACCGGTCTATGTTTTTGATTGTCTGAGCCAACATATTCAAGTTCAAATCGCTCAGGTAATTGATAGTCAACCTGAATGGTTCCCAATTGCCAATTGCGGCCTAATGCATCCTTCACCATAAAGTCAAGCTTAGGACCATAGAATGCGGCCTCACCCTTCACAGCTACTGTTTTTAACTTCCGCTCATCTGCCGCCTCCTGAATCTCTTTCTCCGCACGATCCCAAAGCGCATCTTCTCCAATGTACTTCTGCTTGTTCTCCGGATCTCGTAGTGACACCTGTGCTGTATAGTTTTCAAAACCAAGTGAGTTAAAAACGTGCAACACCAGATCGATTACTTTGATAAACTCTTCCTTCACCTGATCAGGACGACAGAAAATGTGGGCATCATCCTGTGTAAATCCTCTCACCCTTGTCAACCCGTGAAGTTCACCACTTTGCTCATAGCGATACACAGTGCCAAACTCCGCGTACCTCACAGGCAGATCTTTGTAAGAACGGGGTTTTACCTTGTATATCTCAATGTGATGAGGACAGTTCATTGGCTTTAACAAAAACTCCTCATTGGCATCGGGTGTATGAATAGGTTGAAAAGAATCCTTACCATACTTTTCGTAATGACCTGAAGTCACATAAAGATCCTTACCTCCGATATGTGGGGTCACCACCGGATCATATCCGGCTTTGATCTGCGCCTTGCGC
Organism: Cyclobacteriaceae bacterium; assembly: GCA_035344095.1. Taxonomy (GTDB): domain Bacteria; phylum Bacteroidota; class Bacteroidia; order Cytophagales; family Cyclobacteriaceae; genus ELB16-189. The sequence continues at coordinate 2,421 of DAORAG010000334.1, forward strand.
ATAAACTGTTCAAGACGCTCACGCAAGATGGTTCCCTTTGGCAACCACAAGGGCAAACCCATTCCCACTTTTTCCGAGAAGGCAAATAACTCCAGCTCCCGACCCAGTTTTCTATGGTCTCTCTTGCGCGCTTCTTCGATCAACTTCAGGTACTCTTCAAGCTCTTTTTGCTTTGGAAAAGTGATGCCATAGATACGAGTGAGCATTTTATTCTTTTCATCACCTCGCCAGTACGCACCTGCCACATTCAGCAGCTTCACTGCCTTGATCACACCAGTTGATGGAATATGTGGTCCTCTACACAGGTCAACGAAGTCGCCCTGCTGATAAAAGGTGATTGATCCATCTTCGAGATCTTTAATCAACTCCAACTTGTATTGATCTCCTTTCTTTGTGAAGTAGTCAACAGCTTCGCTCTTGGAAACATCTCTGCGCAGAAAAGCATTGTCCTTTCGGGCCAACTCGATCATCTTCTTTTCTACAGCTGCAAGATCATCTTCACCGAAACTCCTGTCGCCCAAATCCACATCGTAGTAAAATCCGTTTTCGATTGGAGGACCGATACCAAATTTTACTCCAGGATAAAGTGCTTCCAATGCTTCGGCCAAAAGGTGAGCTGATGAGTGCCAAAAAGCGTACTTCCCTCCTTTATCATTCCACGTAAAGATCTTAATAGCGGCATCGTTATCAATCGATCGACTCAGATCCCATATCTCACCGTTTACCTCGATCGACATTGCATTTCTGGCCAATCCCTCACTTATGCTCTTCGCAACATCAATTCCTTTTACACCCTTTTCAAATTCCTTAACGGAGCCATCGGGCAATGTTATCTTAACAACACTCATCAAATTCAAATTTTGGAACGCAAATATCGGGTTTTCTGGGGTCTTAAACATCTCCTAACCCAAAAAACGAGCACTTAGAGTTGCAACTGGGCGGTAAAAAAGACACCAAATTTTCGGGCATCAGGTTTGTCAAGGTAAGATAGCCTGTGAATAAAATCCACCCGGAAGATTTTGAAAATGTTCTCTATCCCATAACCGACCTCCATGTAGGGCTTGCCTTCATTGAAGTAGCCAACCTGAGAGGCCGTCTCACCTGTAGGGGTCAACAGCGAGATCAAATCGCGATTGGATTGCCGCATCCCTCCCACAATGACGTTGGTCGTGGCAAGCAGCCGCCACTTTAATTTATTTAGAAGAGGAACCCTATTGAGTAAAAAGCCTTCGAGATACTGCCTGTATTGCAACGAGAAGTAATGGTCACTTACAAACTCGCCAAAATCCATAAGGTTGTAAGTCACAGAAGAATAAAATGGTGACTGATTACCAAGATGAAGTGTGAGCAATGGATACGGCAACGTATTGAAAACATACTCTCCGGTGAAGGTCAGATTGCCAACTCCCAATGGTCCTGTCTTTATTCGCTTCTTAATG
>DAORAG010000335.1:0-3848 GCA_035344095.1 Cyclobacteriaceae bacterium
TGGATACTACGGTAGCCAATATCAAAGTGAAAGTGCATCGTGCGATAGCGAAACTAAGAGAGCATTATTTTGAATTAGAAAATATATAGATATGGAAAAGGAGAAGCTGGAGAGTCTATTGATTGATTATATCGACAATAACCTTGACGATAGCCAAAGATTAGAAGTTGAAAGAATTCTGGAAACTGAAAAAGAAGCACGTGACCTCTATCGTCAGTTAAAAGAGGTCTTGAATGCGATGGAGAGTGTTTCCGATCTGGAGCAAGGACATCACCACAAGGACGAATTTGAAAAAACACTGGAGACGGAGAGCCTGGCATCAGACAGAGGTCGGACTTTATTTTTTCAACCGGTGTTTTATCGGGCTGCTGCTGGCATCGCGCTGCTTATTGCCGGAGTTGCTGTAGGATATTGGCTGAATGCGAGCAACCAAAGAGAGAATGAGCTTGCTGCCCTGAAACAAGAAATGGCAGAGACCAAGAGTATGATGATGGCCATGCTGCAAAATGATTTGTCCGCAAGCAAAAGGATGCAAGGTGTAAATGTAGCGTTTGAAATGAAGGAGGCAGATGATGACATATTAAAAGCACTTGCGCACGCCATGGAGAATGATCCTAACACCAATGTGCGTCTCGCTGCGCTGGAAGCACTAAGTAAGTTTATCAATGAAGCGCGTGTGAAGAAGATTTTGGTTTCGTCAATTTCGGTTCAGAAAGATCCGGTAGTGCAGATCGCGTTGATTCAATTGTTGGTAAAGATCAAAGAGAAGGGTGTGGTTCAGGATCTCGAAAAGATCATCGAGAATGAAGAAAGCATTCAAGCCGTGAAGGATGAAGCCTACACTGGAATTTTGACACTGTCATAGTAACCTTTAGTTGTGTGGCAGGTAAATCAAACAAAAACGAAAAAATGAAAAAGTTAATTGTGGGAATGATTCTGGGGCTAGCGATTGTCTCAGGACATGCGCAGGAGTACAAAGTGAACAAGAGCAGTGGAAGACTTGAAGTTCATTTAGGTAAAGCGAGAATTGAAGGTTACGATGGAAATGCGATAGTATTTTCTTCAACAGATCATCGTGACAAGAGTGACGACAGGGCAAAGGGATTAAAGGCCATTAATGGTCTCGGCCTTGAAGACAATACGGGATTGGGAATTAATGTTTCGGAGAGTGGCGGTGCCGTAGTTGTTCAACAGCTGAAAAGAACGGACTCACCTGATATCCGTATTCAGGTGCCGAAGGGAGTAATTGTTGCATTTCAGCATGATTCACAATATGGAGGTAAGGTAAGGTTTGAGAACATGGAAAATGAGATTGAGGTATCAGCACAATACAACAGTGTGGAGATGAAAAATGTGACAGGGCCAATGACTGTTAAGTCGATTTATGGTCATGTTGAGGCTGACTTCAGTTCAACGATAAAGAACCCGATCTCAATTGTTTCGGTGTATGGGTATGTGGATGTTGCGTTACCGTCTGCTACCAAAGCTAACCTGCGCCTGGATACTTCGTACGGGGAAATATTTGTAGCACCAGAGTTCAAGATTGAAGTAACGCCTCAAGGCAACATGATCAAATACAGTGATCGGGTTCAGGGTAAAATCAATGGAGGTGGGGATCTTAATATTGACCTCAGCAGTAACTATGGAAAGATCTATCTCAGAAAAAAATAGCATGAATTATTTAAAGAAGAACAGTATGAAAAGAAGTTTGATTTTGTTCGTTAGTGTTCTCTCCGTGCTTACAATACGCGCGCAAGAGTACAAGCTGGCGAAGGCAACAGGCAAGCTGGACATCCGGGAGGTGAATGAAGTGAAGATCGAAGGATATGGCGGTAGTGAAATAATCTTCATTTCGAAAGACTATCGTGGTGATAAGGATGATCGCGCTGCCGGATTAAGAGCGATCAGCAATCTTGGACTTGAGGACAATACCGGAATAGGATTATCAGTGGTTGAAACCAACGGTGTCATTGAAGTTCGTCAACTGAAGAAAATGGACGGCCCGGACATTTTGATCAGGGTCCCGAAGGGAATCAGTGTCAACTATTCTCACACCTCTCCGCACGGCAGCGATGTAAGTATTAAGAATGTGGAAAGTGACATTGACGTTTCCACCGTACACAACGATGTAATGCTGGAGAACGTGACAGGAATTGTCAGAGTCAGAACTGTGCATGGCGATATTGACGCAATATTTCCCGCAGAGGTCAAAAATCAGTTGTCTCTTAATTCAACGCATGGTCATGTTGATGTGGCCCTGCCAGTAACCACGAAAGCGAGCTTGAAAATGTCAACATCGTGGGGAGAAATTTTCGTTGACCCATCTTTGAAGTTGGAGTTGGACAAAACTGGTGACTTTGTAAAATACAGTGACAGACTTAATGCAAAAATGAATGGAGGAGGAACCGAAATCAATTTAACATCGACTCATGACAACGTTTACCTTCGCAAAAAATAAGTTTATGAAAGTGCTGGCGATTGTGTTGACTTTTATCAGCCCATGCATCTTTGGGCAACGGCAGATCGATGAGACGATACCTGTGAAAAGTGGACAAACATTAAACATGAGATTTGACTATCCGGAGTTGATTCAAATCTCCACCTGGGACAAACACGAAATCTCGATCACAGGCACTGCCACGATAAACTTTGGTGCTAATGATAATGCCTTTGAACTTAATATATCAAACCAGGGAAATGAGATCCGTGTTGAGAATCACATCAAGAATATGAAAAGCCTCCCACAGATAGTAACGATAGTGGACAATGGCAAAAAGATGGTATTTAGAACCAAGGAGGAGTATCGGAAGTACAAATCAGAGAATGGATCAACCTACGATGTGATGTCATGGGGTGTAGATGTGGAGATTGTGCTGGATATCAAGGTTCCCAGGACTATGAATACCTCGGTTGAGTCGGTTTATGGTATGGTTGAAGTCAAAAACTTTTCAGCACCTCTATCGGTAGTGGCGAAATATGGGGGAGTGGATGCTGCGTTGAATGAATCAATGGTCGGAGAGCTCAATGCTGAAACAAACTATGGGCAGATATATTCGAACCTCGATGTTAAGTTTGGTGGAGAAGGCCTTAGAGAGCGAGATTTTTATACGCATGTATCGGCAAAACCGGGAAGCGGACCTCGCTTTGACTTTGAGTCGCAATATGGCAATGTTTATTTAAGAAAGTCGAAATAGAACTTTAAGGTATAATCCTGAATACCTCCGGTGTAGCTTTTACCCGGAGGTATTTTTTTGCATCTTGCGGCCCGAAATTTTTTACAACCACAGACGGGATGGCATTACTTGAGAAGCAATTGTATATCAAAAAATCAACACTGCCTGATTCAGGCAAGGGACTATTCACTAAGAAATTTATTAAGAAGGGTACGCGCATAGTTGAGTACAAGGGCGAGATCATGACCTGGAAAGAGGTGCAAAAGCTCGCGGATGACAGGAATGGATATGTCTTTTATGTTAACAGCAAGCACTGCATCGATGCTTTTAACTACAAGAAGGCACTAGGTAGATATGCTAACGATGCGAAGGGGCTCAGTCGAATCAAGGGAATAAAGACGAATGCTGAGTATGTGGTTGACAACAAGAGGTGCTTTATTGAGGCAATCAAGGATATTCCTGCCAAATCAGAAATCTTTGTAGAGTATGGTGCTGATTACTGGAAAGTGGTAAGAGACAACCTCAAAATCGACCAGGAGTGGGAAAAGAAGCACAATAAAAAAGGAAAGAAAGCAAAGTTGCCTCATCACAAGGCAACTAAGCGTATCAGTTAATTGCCGGCTTGCCCTTTGGCTTGCTCAATGGCAGCCTCCATTTCCTCTTTTACCTTTTTAA
>DAORAG010000336.1:0-3832 GCA_035344095.1 Cyclobacteriaceae bacterium
AGACGAAAAATCAATCGGTGCAAGATCCGTTGAACTATGGGATCAAGTTGAATAATCGATTGGCGTTCTTGATTTATGAACAAGGACAGGGTGATTTTCCGCCTACCAAGCAGGCCGAAGAAGTACGTGTTGAGCTTTCGAGAGAAATAGACAATGAACTTTCAAAACTTGGTTCTCTGATTGAAAACAACGTGAATGCAATCAATGAAATGATCAAAGAAAAGGGAATTGAAATGATTGCCATCAAGAAGGAACCTACCAAAATGTGATATCACTTTTAACTATAATCAACGAAAATGAAGTTTAAGTTCTTATTTATTGCACTCCTGGGATTGACCTCCATAGCGTTTGCCCAAAGTGCTGACAGCAAAAGCAAAGAGTCACTTGCAGTGACACCTCACAAAATCGTCATCGCAGGCAAGCCCATCAATTACACTACCCACACGGGCTATATGATTCTGCCTGATGAGAAGGGCAAGCCGAAAGGTGAGATGTTCTTTATGTATTATAAAAAAGATGGGGTGACCGATCCCTCTACGCGACCGCTCACTTTTGTTTTTAATGGAGGACCGGGTTCGCCATCGATGTGGCTTCATATGGGTATGTTGGGACCAAGAAGGATCGCCATGACAGATTTTGGTGGCCCAACAATTCCTCCATACAAAGTGGTTGACAATGATTATTCATGGCTTGATATCACCGACATGATCTTTATTGACCCGATCATGACAGGGTATAGCCGGCCATCGGATGGAGTGGATAAAAAGGAATTTTTGGGATATGAAGAAGACATCGAATCGGTGGGAGCATTTATTCATTTGGCAACTACTCGTTTCGAACGATGGAACTCTCCAAAGTTCATCGCAGGGGAAAGCTATGGGACGATTCGAGCTTCCGGACTTTCGAGTCATCTCCAAAATACGTACGGCATGTACTTGAATGGCATCGTACTTATTTCCGCAGTACTAAACTGGGAGACTGAAGTGTTGCTGCCTGGAAATGATTTGCCCGCGATCACCTACTTGCCAACTTTCTGCGCGATCGCGTGGTACCACAAAAAGGCAGGTACTCAATATTCTGAACTGAAGCCCTTTCTGGCAGAAGTAGAAAAATTTGCGATGGGCGAATATGCTTCTGCATTGCTGAAAGGAGATCAAATGACTGAGGCAGAAAAGAAATCCATCGCAGAAAAACTGAGTGCGTTCACTGGATTAAGCCAGGAATATATCGCACAGACCAACTACCGGATCAACATCAGACGATTTGTAAAGGAGCTTCTTAGGGATGAACACAAAACTGTAGGTCGACTGGACGGAAGGTTTACTGGCTCGGACTATGATGCCGCGGGTGAGAGCTATGAATTTGACCCATCGAACAATGCAATCATGGGCCCGTTTGCGATGGCCATCAACGACTACATCCGCAGAGAGCTGAAGTACAATGAAGACAATCCCTACTACACTGGAGGTAAGGCGCGACCATGGAATTATAGCAATGTGCAGAACAGGTTTCTCAATGTGGCAGAGAATCTTCGCTCCGCCATGCACCAAAATCCTTACTTAAAAGTGCATATCACCAACGGCTATTATGATCTGGCCACACCGTATTTCGGCACCGACTACACGGTAAACCATATGTTTCTTGATAAGGACCTTCGCGGACATGTGACGCAGAGCTTTTATGAAGCGGGGCATATGATGTACATTCATAAACCTTCAATTATTAACATGAAGAAGGACATCGAAGACTTCTACAAGAGAGCAATGACCGAATAAAACAAGACGGCCACCGGTTTTACACCGGTGGCCGTTTTTCATCGAACTTATTTTTTTAGTCTTCCCACTTCCAGTCTCCACCGATCTTCAAAGCCTCTTTAAGATCGTTTTCAATCATAAACTGTCTTGTTGTTTCACTGTCCATTTTCTTGGCGGGCAGTTGGTCTGCGTTTGCCAATCCGTATAGGATCATGGTTCCAAATCTCGCGGTGTTGATCATGTGCTGTTCATTTACCAGATTGAAATCATCACAATCAGAATGATAACATCCGTAAATCGAGCGGTCAAGATTGCTGATCACGCCAACGATGGGTACACCTTCCAGCATAAAAGGCTGGTGATCGCTGTGCAGGCCAGAACGATTCGTAAACTTGTTTTGAAACGTTGTATCAATTTTCTGAATCTCTGCACCTAAGCTTGTGAAGAAGTCGGGTAGATCAAGTTTGCCGCCAGCATTGATTCCAATGGGATTGCCGCTCATGTCGAGGTTCATCATGTATTTGATGTTCTCAATGGTGCCGTTTTTAATTTCCTGCTCAACCATATAGCGCGAACCCAGGAGCCCCTGCTCTTCGCCCATAAACATCACAAACTGAACTGTCCTTTTTGGAGTTAGATTGTTGGCTTTGAATGCCCTTGCAATATCGAGAACGGAAAATGAACCGATACCATTGTCGATTGCGCCTGTTGCCAAATCCCACGAGTCAAGATGTCCCCCAATTACAATTCGCTCGTTGGGGAGCTCAGTGCCTTTAATCGTTGCGACAACATCTCTTGCCCGGATCAGGTCGCTATTGTTTGTCATTTGAATGCGAGCATCGACACTTTTGGTTTTGAGTTTTTCTTTCAATGCCATCCCATTCTCTTTGCCTATACATACCGCAGGAATTGGGATCAACTCACCAGTAACCGAGGCTGTCCCTGTCAAAAGAACGCCATTGGCTACCTGATTGATAATCACAATTCCTTTTGCGCCATTCTTGATTGCCAACGCGGTCTTCTCGCTGCGGTGGAGATTGTTTAGACCTTCAGGACTTCCATCAAGGAGTCCGATGTAAACCAAAGCAATCTTGTCTTTCACGGCACCAGGCTTTGCAGCGTAATCAGCATCAAGTCCGTTACCCATATCCACCAGACTTCCGGTAATGTCTGACTCTAGAGGAGAATGCCCAAGCGTAACCGCAGGAACGGTTTCGCCATCAATTTCAACCTCGATATTTCCTCTTGACCATGCTTTTACTTCAAACTCGAGATACTGTACATCATCAAAGCCGTACTCTTTGAACTTATTGTAAGTGTATTCTTCGGCTTTGAATCCATTCTCGGAGCCTGTGAGTCGATGGCCGATCGTGCTTGTTGCCTCGCCTAGCGTGGCATAAGCTTTTGAATTCTCAAGAACCTCGGTATTTATTCGTTGAAATGTTTCTGGTAAAGTCTCGACCTTTTTTGTCGAGCATGAGACCAACAGCAATGCTGCAGCCGCGTAGTAAATTTTTCTCATCATCTATGTGGGTATTGTAAAATTGCCGGCAAGATAAAATAATCAACGGAGCCCGGCATGTTATTTCGGACGAATGAATCACAACCCTAGGCAGATTGTGAGGCAGTTGCCATTTTGCGCGACCAGTAAGTCGCCAATAGCAACCCCGAGATGATATGCCATATGCCCCACCACGCTGCTACGATGGCCATACCTCCAAGTCCATTGAAAAAGCCAAATATCAGAATGAGACCCAAACCTGAGTTTTGTATTCCGGTTTCAATTGCAAGGGTTTTTCTGGTATCAAAGGGAAGTGAAGCGATTTTGCCCGCGTAGTAACCAGCCAGCAATGCAATAAGGTTATGGAAAAAAACTATCAATACGACATGATGGATGTATTCCATAAAAGCATCAATGTTGTTCGTGAAAGCAATCACAACAAAGGCGACAAATATCAGTACCGAGAGTGGCTTAACCTTTTTTGAGATCTTCTGTGATATAATGGGATAATGTTGGTTTAGCGTCATTCCTAACAGCAGCGGAATTCCAATGAGGATCGCAATGGTCTGGAAAACAT
>DAORAG010000337.1:0-3808 GCA_035344095.1 Cyclobacteriaceae bacterium
TGTCAAGGCCTTTCTTCACCTTTTCCAGCTTCTCTCCGACAAGTTTCCCCTCAAGGTACTCCTGAAGCAATTGGTCTATTTCTTGTGTTATCCGGTTCATGGTAACTTTCACTTATAAAGTTAATGCCTCTTTTTGTAAAATACTTGTCAATTCATCGGCCAGTCGCTGCCTGGCCCTGTGAATCCTCACTTTTGTGGTATTTATTTTTTGTCCCATCATGTCAGCCACCTCTTCCAGCGAAAATTCCTTCAGATAGAAAAGCTGGAGTGAGAGCCGGTCAGCCTCGTTGAGCCTGTTCAGCGCCTTATCTATATACACCTGTTTGTCACTTCTCTCCATGCTCTGGTTATCATCCGCTGCCTGATGAGGTGTATTTTCAATGGACTGAAACACGCGCCTGTTTTTTCGCTTGTAGGTGATCGCGGTGTTGAACACGATCCGGTAAAGCCAGGTGGAAAATCTTGCTCCTCTCTTAAACCCCCTCAGGTAGTGGAATGCTTTGATAAAGGAGTCCTGGGCCACTTCTTCAGCATCTGACCGGTTGCCCACGATCTTGTAGGCGATGGTAAAGGCATAACTTTTATGCTGGTCCACAAGGTCTGCATAAAGATTTTGCTCACCGGCCAGTATGCGGTCGATTAACTCGTTTTCTTCTTGTGCTGTGATCACGGGCCTTTGACGCTGAGATTCTCAAGGAAGTTACATAAACCTTTCTTTCATTTTCAATGTCAGGGTTAATCCTGACAATGCTCCCGATAGTGCCATTATTCGCCCTTTCGGGCAAACATGTCATTCGCAATGATATTTTTGGGATATATTAAGGGATACATTTTTTTGTGGGGAGGTGTAACCAGCTTCCAGGGGGGTGCGTCAAAAGGCCAAAACAACATTTCAATTATGGACGTAGCAGTTTTAGGAGTAATGATCCCTATCATCGGAACGGTCGGGGCATTCATCACGATAGTATACCTTCGCAAATTCCAGAACATGGAGCGTATGGCAATCATTGAAAAAGGCCTTGATCCCGCACTTTTTAAAGTAGAAAGATCTGCGGCAGGAGCATTGAGAGCATCACTGTTGCTCATCGGAGCAGGCATCGGTTTGCTGATGGGTTACTGGCTTGACAATGCGTTCCGTATGGACGAGGTAGCCTACTTTTCAATGCTGTTTCTCTTCGGAGGTCTTGGCCTCGGCTTCGCGTACATGATCGAGGAGAAGAAGAGCAAAGAGAATGACTAATCTATTAAGAGACGTTGAAAAAGAAGCCGTCTCAAAAAGCTATCGTCATTGCGAACGCAGTGAAGCAATCTCCTCGGATATGTTCTAGTTAGGGGGATCGCCACGCTTCGCTCGCGATGACGGTTTACACCTTTTTGAGACGTGTGATTTTTATGCGTATAAAAACATCCCGATCGTCATCATGGCGATCGAGATCAGTATCAACGAGAACAGGTTCAACAACACACCCGCCTTCATCATCTGTTTTACAGAAATATACCCACTGGCAAAAAGGATCGCATTAGGTGGCGTGGAGATGGGCATCATAAAAGCACAACTAGCGGCAAAGGCCACCGGCATAGCAAGGATAATTGGATTAAGCTGAAGACCGTCAGCGATGCCCAGTACCACCGGAACAAAAATGGTGGTCAGCGCAACGTTGCTCATCAATTCTGTCAGGAACATTGAAATCGCTGAGAGGGCGACAACGAGCGTTCCCGTTGACATGGTGCCCTGCTTCGATATCTGATCACCGATCATCTGCACGAGGCCCGCGTCCTCCATTCCCTGCGCCAGGCACAGTCCACCACCAAAGAGCAGCAGTATTCCCCACGGCAGGTTCTTCATGTCGCCCCAGTCCAAAATAAAACTTGCAGACTTCAGATCGATAGGCGTGATGAACATGAGTATGCCCCCCGTCATGGCGATGGTGGTATCATCCAGCAGGTTGGATCCGATCAGCGCATTGATGTTTTGTCTGAAAATCCAGAAGAAGCATGTGACAGCAAAAATTACCAGCACACGTTTTTCTTCTTTAGATATTGCACCAAGCTCTTTAAGCTTTGCAGAGATCAGTTCGGCCGATCCTTCAATCGACTTAAGCCGGTTGGGGTAGAGGATTCGGGTAATAATGATATAACACGAGGCGAGAATGGTTAACATCAGTGGAATGCCGATGACCATCCAGGTGGCGAAGCTCACATCCCTATCATAAAATCTTTTGATGAATCCCACTGTGACTACGTTGGGCGGGGTGCCGATGATGGTGGCGATCCCTCCGATACTGGCAGCATACGCAATGCTGAGCATCAGCCCGGTTGCAAAGCGGTCGAACTTCGGCTTGTCAATTTCACTTATTTCTTTTTTCAGCAGGCTTGTCACCGAGCTGGCTATGGGTAGCATCATGACGGCTGTTGCGGTGTTGCTGATCCACATGCTGATGAGTGCGGTGGAGAGCATAAAGCCCATGATGATGCCGTTGCCACTGGTGCCGGTAAGCCTGATGAGGTTCAATGCAATTCTTTGATGGAGGTTGTGCTTCTCTAAACCGAGGGCGATCATAAACCCTCCCATGAACAGGAAGATGATGGAGTCGCCATAAGGTGCTGCTGCTTCTCGTGCAGTGGCGAGACTGAACAACGGAAACATGATCATGGGAAGCAAAGCGGTCACCGGAATGGGTGCGGCTTCCGTCACCCACCACGTCACCATCCAGGCTCCAAGAGACAGAATTACAATAGCCTTGTAGGTGAGTTCCGTTTGCGAAAGCAAAAAGTAGAAGGCGATGAAGAGAGCAGGCCCCAGTAGCAAACCGATGACCTTATTTTTTGAGAAAACAGATGCCAATTTGAGCCGGGTTAAGAGGTTTGATCACCAAGTTAAATTAGTTCTGAAGGAAAGCAAATGCTTTTAGGATAAGTAAAAAAGGCCTGTCATCAACAGGCCTTCAAATATTTGGGAGTGTTTCTTTCGGCTTAGTTTGTCTTCGGATTGGCGGGCTTCACTACAATCGTGCGTCCATCCAATTCTGTTTCGTTTAAGGCCGCAATAGCTTTGTTTCCCTCTTCTTCATTGGGCATTTCAACAAAGCCATATCCTTTTGAACGGCCTGTGTCACGATCAGTGATAATCTTGGCAGAAGTGACTTCACCAAACTGTGCGAATGCATTGTGCAATTCGTCCTGTCCGGTTTTAAAATTTAACCTGGCAACAAAAATGTTCATGATAGAGAATTAATTGATATTTCTGACTTGAATAGGTAAGTACGTCTTACGGATCAAGTCAATAGGATACAAAATAAAAATTAATCTATAAATATTCAAGGAGGCTGGTCAGGCTAGCTGGTGATCAGCTCGCGAGCGTTTTCTTTGGCAAGTGGCGATGGCTTTTCTCCGCCTATCATTTTGGCGATTTCGTCCACACGTTCGTCTTCACCCAGCAGCCGGATCTGACTGGTTGTTTTCTTAGACTTAGATTCCTTAAAGGCATAAAAATGGCGGTCTGCTTTGGCGGCAATCTGTGGCAGATGGCTGATAGCAAGAAGTTGATGCTTTTGTGCCATGGTTTTCATCATCTTGCCAAGGCGGATGGCGATCTCACCGGAAACCCCGGTATCAATTTCATCAAGGATGAGCGTGGGCAGCGCGGTTCGCTCCGCCAAAATATATTTTATGCAAAACATCACGCGGGAGAATTCGCCTCCTGACGCGACCTGTGCCAGCGGCCTTACCTCAATGCCTTTGTTGGCGCTAAACATCAACTCTATACTGTCGATGCCGGAGGGTGCCGGTTCCAGGGTTTGATGTTCAA
>DAORAG010000338.1:0-3788 GCA_035344095.1 Cyclobacteriaceae bacterium
CAGTGTATCTGGATTCTTTTCCGTGGGCCAAAGCTCAACGTTCAGTGGGGATGTAAGTGTCGGAGGTAGACTCAGTGTTAGTGATGAATTCCGCGCTGGAGCGTCTGGTTCGGGAATTGCTGGATACCTACTGAGATCAAACGGGTCGAACGCTGCACCAACCTGGACTCCAAGTATTTGGGATGTCACCTTCGGTTCAGTAGACAATATTTACTACAGTTCCTCCATTGGTGCAGCCAGATTAGGACTTGGCACCAGCTCACCCAGCACTTTCCTGGATATTGAGCACGGAAATTCCTTAACACCGGGATTGGAAATAAACGCTACCGCCACAACGAACGAAGAGTCCTCGATTCGAATGATAACCGCTGACAATACATTCACTGTGGGTGTGAATGATGTTGGCACCTTTGTGGTAAGAGATGGAACCAATGTGAATACTAGTGGTTCAGAGCGGTTGACAATCACCAATACCGGTGTGACGAGAATTGTCGGCAACGTGGGAGTAGGCCCTGCTGCCCCTGTGCCAAATGTGGCAATGGACGTGGCCGGGAGCATAGAATACACGGGAACAATTACGGACGTATCAGACCGGAGGCTTAAAAAGAACATCGAACCATTGGTCAATTCTCTTGAACGCATACTCGATGTTGAAGGTGTTTCATTCGAGATGAAAGATGAGAACCTGGGCAGAGGTGTGGAACTTGGAGTGATCGCGCAGGAATTAGAAATCATCTTTCCGGAACTTGTCTTTGAGGATGAAAAAGGATTCAAAAGTGTAAACTACATAGGTCTTATCGCTCCAATGATTGAAGCTTTGAAAGCGCAACAAAAGACTATCGACTCACAGCAAAAGACAATCGCTCAACTCAACGAGTCTGGAAAGGATCTTGAGCAAATCGTAGAGAAGCAACAAATTGAAATGGACGAAATGCTGGTGCAGATCAATCAAATCAAGCAGTTGTTGCAGATGGAGGCCAAATCAACTGCCAAGAAATGAAATTAGCGGCAATCATATTCTTTTCTCCGCTGATGGCACTTGGTCAGGGACTTTTTATAAAAGGCGCCACAACCATGAGCATAAGTGCTAATACCGTTTTCGCTGTTAAAGGAGACGTGCTTATCGAGGGAACGCTGGTTAACAATGGCGACTTTCAGATTTCTGGCGCGTGGCAAAACGATGGTCAGTACGAAGCAGGACAAGGGGAATTTACATTGAGTAGCTCCGGTGATCAGGTAATCAATCATAACGCGCAGTCTTTTAACAAGCTCACCATAACCGGAGGCGGTAACAAACTTTTTCTTGCAGACCTTACGATCCTCGAGACGCTTACTTTAACAGATGGCCGTATGGTTTCTCAAAACGATGCTATGATCCACCTTGAGCGAGGCGTGGGTATCGCGGGTGGGTCACCCCAGTCTCACATCGTTGGTCGAATCTCAAGGAACGACAGCGGCTCTATTCTTTTTCCATTGGGAAACGGTGTTGACTATCTGCCCATCACCATCACCACCGAACAAGTCGAATCAATCTCTGCTTTATTGGTCGAACCCAATCCGATAAGTGAAACTGACTTCACGCTTTCTGACATTGATGATTCACGCACCTGGCGAGTTGACTTTGACGATGACGCTCCACGGGAATTCTCACTTCAACTTCCTTGGAATAGTTCCGCAACTTTTACTGATCCCGCTATAGCATTTACTTCTGGTGACTTTTACACCGCGGTCAGCCCACTCTCCATAAATGGTTCACTGGCGGTGAGTGATCCGTTCAACTCGTCCAGTGGCTTGTACACCATCGGACAAGTCGGTACAATGAATGAGCTACCCAATATAAGAGTCTTCAACCTGGTTACACCAAACGGTGACGGCATCCATGATTTCCTAAAGATTGAAAATATTGAAGCTTATCCATCCAACACTGTCAGCATATTCAACCGATGGGGAGACATGCTGATGGAAGTAGAAGGTTACGATAACGCGAGTAAAAAATTTGAAGGAACTAAGTCAGGAACGCTCATTCCGGATGGAACATACTTTTATGTGGTAAAGGATGGTCGGGGAAAAAAGATCAGCGGATTTTTTGAATTAAGAAGATGAAAGCACGACTCTTAGCCATATTGCTGTTCGTTTCAGGATGCGCTTGGGCTCAACAAGATCCCCTCTACAACCTTTACCAATTCAACCAGCTGATGGTGAACCCAGCTTATGCGGGTCTCAATAACATCTTGTCTGTCTCAATGCACAGTCGCGTGCAGTGGCTGGGGGTAGATGGCGCTCCCGTTACCAATGCCCTTTCAGGAAACACTTCTTTTCATCGCAATAGACATGGAGTAGGCGCGTGGCTGGCTCACGATCGTTTCGGTATCAACCGAAACTCTGAGCTATTTGGAAGTTATGCTTACCATCTTCCTCTAAGTGACCGGTGGCGACTGAGTATGGGATTCCAACTTGGACTGATTAATTACCGCCAGGACTTCTCCGAACTTGATCTGGAATTTGACAATGATCCCTTACTCGCTAACCAACAGTCAGCTTTTACCAAATCAAACGTAGGAACAGGTTTAATTCTTTCTACAGACGAGTTATTCTTCGGACTCTCAGTTCCCAGAATGTTGGACGTTCGCACAGAAAACGGGTCAGTAATCAGCACCCGATACAAAAGGCATTTCTATGCCAGTGGAGGAGCCGTGCTGATGTTGAGTTCATTTGTCAAAATGAAACTGTCGACTTTAGCCAGGATTGCGGATGGCCAACCTTTCTCGGCTGACTTTTCGTCCACACTCATCCTGGGCGAAACGCTGTGGCTTGGTGCCTTCGCCCGAAACTTTTCAACCATCGGAGTGAACGCCCAGCTTGATATCACGGAGACCGTCAGGGCTGGCTACGCTTTTGAATACCCAACTACGAGTCTTGCCACCAACAACTTTGGTAGCCATGAGTTGATGATTGCCATCGACCTCAAGCCGTTGACTTTCCAATACTATAAGCGCAGATACTTCTAGTCGGTATCCGGAGATTTCCGGATGGCTGCTACGGCTAAATCAGGATGTTATTAACGTCACCATGTAGAGTCCTTTGTATTGTTAGCCTTGTTCTAAACAACCAAATCAAAACCTAATGAAAACAATCAAAACAAATGCTGCTTGGGTGCTGGCCTTGGTACTCATCATGCTGGGAGTTTGCGTGACGAACGTATCGTTTGGCCAACTCAACAAACTCAAAGACAAAGTGAAGGTGCCGGTGAAGCAGGAAACGACTCAGCCAAAGCCGGCCGACAATTCCAGTTCCTCCGCATCCTCAACATCTACTCAGGAGCAACCGGCTCAGGCCGCTACAGCTGCTGCAGGTAAGACCATCTACATCAGCCCTGCCGGTGACAACAGCAATGACGGTACTGATCCTAAAGCGCCAATGAAAGAAATCGATAAAGCGATGGCAAAAGCGGAAGACGGATACAAGTTCTTCGTTGCAGAAGGTACCTACACCGGAACTTTTGGTGTAGGCTATTGGGAAATCACCAAAGCTGTGCAGATCTACGGTGGATACAACTCGGATTTTACATCGCGCGATCCATTCCGCTACCTCACAGTGATCCAACCACCAAAGGATGCATTTGCTAAAAGTGCCAACAGAAATGTGTTTGACATGAAGAAGCCTTTGAATGGAGTGGTGGTAGACGGACTAATTTTCGATGGTGGAGAAAAAACTCCTTATAATGCCGACCCCGATCCCAAAAAAGCAGGACGCTGCGATGGCTGCGAAACAGGCATGATGATGGTAGG
>DAORAG010000339.1:0-3761 GCA_035344095.1 Cyclobacteriaceae bacterium
GCCAATCGAAGCGGACAGCCGCCCGCGCAATCCGCGGGAGAGGTGATGGAACAGTTAGGATCGGTAGTTGATTTGATTGTAGATGGCGGACCAACGCCCGGGGGTCAACCTTCCACGGTGCTACAAATTCTGCCAAAGCCCTGTATCATTCGTCAGGGGGCTATTTCTCGGGATCGACTTCAACAGGTTTTGGTCACGAATACCATCCAACTTTCTGAAGAACAACCAAAGCAGGTGTAAACTTACACCGTTTTTTTTTCAGGATATCCAAATTTGCGGATTACTTCCGTAAACCATGGAGGAATTCGTTCTATTGAAACGATTGATAAATTGACTTATTTAATTAGTTAGGCAATTATTCGCCTGGACAATAATTGTGTTTCCAATCTGGTCATGGCCTAGAGTTTTACGATGTGTATCGGGAATCCATCTTCGGATTTACCAGATAAAATAGGCTGGCGGGTGAACGCATTGAATGTGTGTTTCCAATTCTCGTATCCACGTGATGTTCTGTGTTGCCGGGTCTCGCCCCGGCAGGCGAGGCCCTTTTGTTTGGCAAAAGGACCCAAAACCAATTCCACCCAGGTCGGCCACATTGAATCGTGCTGACGCAGGGAGCGGAGGGGCGGCCCAACTCGCCAGGCTCGGACAAGGTCCGCCCTTTGACTTGAGCGTCAGCCCAGTTGGCCGATCTGCAGGTGGGTGAGGAATACGATAGGGCGGATGATAGTTGCAGCAGGTAGACTCTCGTGGAGCTTGCGACGTTTGGAGTTCGACGAATGGTTTCATTATCCAGACGATGCGGAAAGCAGAATAGACTCACCGGGCTTGGAGCATTTGTTTTTGTCAACGGTGTGTGGGATGGTTTTAAGGCATGAGAAACTTGGAGGAATGGCAGTCAAACGGATTTGGGCTTAGCCGGATAGACTGCCTCAGCCAGCGAGCTACACGGACCAATATACTCATTAGTTATGCGGCTTGGCGAAGAAATGGGGATTAGGCTGAAATTTTGGTTCTTCTGCAACTACTGGTGGCTGCTGATACTGGTGTTCTTAGGCATCGGTATGGGAATGGTGCTTCTTTGGCCAAGTGTTGACTTTAAGCTCTTGGGAATGCTTCTCGGAACATTCCTTTCCCTGCTGTACTTCTTGCAGAAGCAGCGATTGGAGGAGATGAGGTTATTCCGTGAGATATTTGCGGAATGCAATGGCCGATACGACAAGATGAACGAGCGACTCAAAGATATTGTCGATGCTCCAGGCAATCAAAAACTGCAATCGGAAGAGCTTGCGATCCTGTATGACTACTTCAACCTCTGTGGCGAGGAGTACCTGTATTACCGTCAGGGATTCATTTTCCCATCGGTCTGGACAGCTTGGCACAACGGAATGAAATACAATTTCACGAATCCAAGGATCGCTGCCGTCTGGACAGCAGAGAAGGAGTCTGAGTCTTACTATGGCTTGCCTTTGTAGTCTCGGCGGAAACCGCATAACTTCGTAGTGGAGCGGACGGGCCATTCGATACGCTTTTACCCCGGGCTAGGCATAGTTGTAAGTGGGCAGCCACTCACCCCGGGCGTTCAGCCGACCGCGCGGCTCGAATCGACGGGCCTCAGGCCCGCCACTCAGCCGCGGACTCTGTTATGCGTTAAAATAGGTGAACAGCAATGTTTGAGGATCTCATAAAGCAGCTGCAGGGATTGAATGGTCGATCAATCTCAAATCCGATTGAAGCGGACGAGAAGGGCTACATCGATAAGCAGTGCCCCTCGGAGCAATGCGAATTCCTATTCAAGGTAAACGAAGAAGACTGGTCAAACCTATTTAAGGATGGCGCTATTTGGTGTCCAATGTGCCGACACGAGGCACCCGCAGATCAGTGGTTCACAGTAGAGCAAGTGGAACATGCAAAATCAGAAGCCTTGACGGTTGTAAAGGGCGAAGTCAACAAAGCACTTCGATCAGGCGCGCAGAAGTTTAATCGCAGCCAGCCTTGCAACAGCTTTATTTCCATGTCAATGGAGGTAAAAGGCGGCACGCAATGAACCTACGCATTGCCTGCTAAGGCGGCTGACGTAATGCAGTTGGAAATACAATGCGACAACTGTTCGGCTCGCTTTTCAGTGATCGGCAGCGCCTATTTTTGCCCGGCGTGTGGAGCCAACTCAGTCGTTCGCACTTATCACGATTCCTTGAGAAAGATTCGTGCAAAGAGAGACAGCGAAGAAACTGTTCGACAGGCTCTCACCGATGCCGTTGGAAAAGATGAAGCGGAACTAACCTGTCGGTCCTTGCGGGAAACCTGTCTATCCGACGGAGTTACCGCGTTTCAGAAATACTGCGAAGGGCTGTATGAGCCATTTGGAAATGCCCCTTTTAATGTGTTTCAGAGGATAGATGAAGGAAATGAACTCTGGAGTTCTGCCGTGGGCCAAGAGTACGAATCATGGCTGACAGCGCAAGAGTTAAACAGCCTTAAGGTTCTCTATCAGAAACGTCACATCCTGGCTCACAACGAAGGGATAATTGATCGGCGTTATATCAAGAAGTCGGGTGACGCCATATACAAACCAGGCCAGCGCCTTGTGGTTTCCAAGGGAGACATTGAAATGCTCCTATTTTTACTTGAGAAGCTAGGGAGTGGGCTAGGTAACGCATGTAATGGCGCATAACAATGCATTGCAGGTGACGTCTGGCCCGCTACGCATTCCAGCCGTTTGTGGCGGCCGAACCGACGGCTCGAACCGATGGATTTCCGGCCCTCCACTCAGCTGCGGACTCTGTTAGCCCAACAAAAAAACATGGAACACGGAGACAATAAATGGCCAGCTTCCAGAATAGTTCATCTGGTGGGAGGATGTAGGGCAATAAATAATCAAGGCCAAGTAGTCCAATTTGATCCACATACACTTGAGGGAAAACAAGCGCAATTTCAAATAAATCAATATGGTGCCATTTTCCAAAGCCTGGAATCATTAGGGTTTGGCGTTATTGGCGTTGATTTCTATTCACATGTTTTGGAAGCAAAAGGAAGTGTTCTTCCAGATTGGAGGTCATACCACCGAACAAGTCATACTTCATGGCCCACGGAAGAGGTCGCTCAAAAGTGGAGGAATATTGGCCATGCAGCATTTAAACAAAAAAATGGGAAATTATGGGATATTGCAAGTCGAATTGGATACCAATTAAGAGTTTGTGATTGGAGGCTCAGGGAAATTTCAGAAGCATACCGTAATCAACTTTTCGCAAGAATCCAATTAAATAGCTTTAAGGTCGGCCACCAAATTGAGGATGGTTTTTCTTGGTTATCTTATTTATCCATTCAGTCATTTTTAGTCGATGCCTGCATACTGAGGGATTATTTATCTGAATTCATGTCTGATTTTATTTACAGCGGCACCGTTGAGTTGGTTAACCTCAGAATTACTGCTATGGGTGCCTTTAAAAGAAAGGTGTTAAATAAAATCACCCAAACTGACGGTTTTACGCAAGAACTCATGCATGCAACAAGCAATGGTGGCTGGTTAACGTTACTTGGCAATTACAGAAATATGGTCGTGCATTCTGCTCCACTGGCCCAAGCAGAAAGAAAATTATTTTCAGTATGTAATGAACTTAAAATTATTGGTGGTGGGAGCATACCTATCATCGTTTGTCCAATTCCAGAAAACCCTGCTGAAATTTTAAATTCACGCTCAACAGGCAGCCATTTTGAAGATTTTGAAAAACAATTCAATGTTTTTGTCGAGGCAGCCAAAG
>DAORAG010000340.1:0-3758 GCA_035344095.1 Cyclobacteriaceae bacterium
CCTGCATTTAGCCCAATTGGTTCTTTGTCAAACAAACCAGACCAGCGTAGTCTTTCCATCTCAGGACCATTCACGTCTAGCCTAAAACGCCTGGTCAACTTTTCCTCAAGCATCATCTCTTTGTCATAAGGAAGAAAGGTGTTAATAAAAGTACGATGCGTCATCTGTTCCACTTGTTCCATCTGGTAAGTATCATCAGTACAGCCAAGCTGAACCAATATATTCCAGGCGGAACAAAAACCCTTGTTTCTTAGCGTTCCGCGCAACATAGTTTTCACATCATTGAGCTTGTAATTACTGATGTATTTCAATGAATCCCGATTAGCATAGCCTTCAAAGTCGCCATAGTCAGGGATATGAACACTTGTGGTGCGCTGAAATAATTGCTGATAGGGAATAAATTTATACTGCCCCTCCTGAATGAATTTTGCGGTACCTTGACCTGCCATCACGATATTTCTGGGGTTCCAGGTAAACTTATACCTCCAGGGATTAGATGGATCAGTGGTTGGTGCTATCAAGCCTCCGGCAAAAGATTCAAACGAGATCATCTTCCCTCCGTCATCCCTTATCCTATCCATCACAGCCATTGCTGTCATATGATCAACGCCTGGATCAAGGCCGCACTCGTTCATGAACAGAAGACCTTTTTCTTTTGCCTCCTCATTAAAGGATCTAATGTCATCCGAAATGTAACTTGCAGTGAAAAGATGCCGCTTGTAATGCAGGCACATCCTCGCCACACGCGGATGAAGAGCCGCAGGTAATAAGGAGATAACCAGGTCTGACGATTCGATTGCTTTGGCACTGGCCTCCTCTTCTTCGATATCAAAACGGATCGCAGTTCCATTTGCCGAACCCTCCACGCGGTTTTTTGCTGCTTGTTCGAAGAAGTCACCGACTGTTACATGCCAGTTCCCTTTGTTTGCCTTCTCCAGTAAATAAGAAATGAGAGCTGCGGACGAACGGCCGGCTCCAAGGATCAGAATTGACTTTTTTCCCATTGACTATTAAACCTCTTTAATTGCCGAAGGGGTACCATCCCCACACAGCCATTTCAAAATGCATTTTCTAATCAGCCGCCAAATTAATCGAATTAAGTAGATTTCCTTTTTCGGTTGCTGAAAGGTTTACTTAACTTTAAATGGACTACCCTTTTTAAGTTATGAAAGGAGTGCAGGCCTTTAAGGAGATAGAAGATTTGGATGCCGAATCAAAATATTTGGTACACAAGGCCAAAGATGCTGCCTTAAATGCCTACGCACCTTATTCCAAATTTTATGTGGGCGCGGCTGTCATTCTTGATGACGACTCAGTCGTCACAGGAGCTAATCACGAGAATGCTTCGTACCCACTATGCATGTGCGCAGAGAGGGTAGCGCTTTACTCCGCTGTCGCCACCCACCCCACGCGAAAAGTGAAGAAAATGGCGGTAATCGCTCACAAGAAAGGGCAAAAAGAACTGGTCGCAGCAACTCCCTGCGGTGCTTGCCGACAAGTAATGCTGGAATTCGAGGTGAAACAAAAACAACCCATTGAGATTGTGATGCTGACGAAAGAGTCGGACTGGATCATCGTGCCTTCCACTTCCTACTTATTACCCTATAGCTTCAATCAGGAGAATCTTATCTGAAATAACTCTTCCGATCTGGTAATTTTTATTGCCATTAGTTCTTTGTTGATAAATCAGGCTTTAAATTGCCAACAATCAAATCAGCTGCTTAGTCATGGAGAAATTGATTATTGGTGAGACAGATCGTACCCCTTCCGTTTATCTTGATAAGCATGAGGGGCGATTTGAAATTCAGGGAAAGTCACTGTGTGACGATCCCGCAGAGTACTACAAGCCAGTAATCAGCTGGTTTAAGAGTTATGCGAAATCACCAAATGATCATACTGAAATAGTATTTAAGTTTGAGTATCTTAACACAGAATCTTCAAAAGCTATTCTCGATATATTACTCACTTTGCAAAATGTTGCAGCAACCCGTGTAGCATGGTGCTTTAGTGAAGAAGATGAAGATATGGAAGAAATAGGCGAAGAAATCGCGGAACTGGTGACCATTCCTTTTGAATTTAGACATGAGTAACCTCATGTGTGACGGAGCGCAACCCATATGAGTGAAGAAATACTTAAAGCCCTCACACAACTTTTTGCCATCATTACCAAGCAAGATGGCGGTGTAACGGTAAACGAGAGACAATACGTTATCCGATTCTTTCAGCAAGAACTTGATCAGGACTCCATCAAAGAATACCTCGATCAGTACGACAAATATTCAGGGTACATTGAACAAGGGCCGGTAAAACAAGAGGTTGTCAATAAGGCTCCATCTGTTAAAGATTCTCTGGTTACGCTGGGTGTTTGTAAAAAAATCAATCGAACACTTACCCAAAAACAAAAGGTAATTGTATTGATCAAGCTGCTCGAACTAGTGGGAGCTGACAATAACTTCACGCCTCAGCGAATGGAAATCATCAACACAGTATCTACTGTGTTTAATATCAGTGCAGAAGAGTACAAGCTCATAGAAACTTTCGTGATCACTACTGATATGGCTGAATTGAACTTCAGAGATATTCTGGTGGTAAACGACAAGCCGGATAGGTCTGCCGAGAATCAAAAACATATCAAAGCCACATTACAGGGTGATCTCTTCTTTATGAAGGTGCCGAGCGTGGAGTTGTATTTCGCACAATATCTTGGTGATGACTCACATACCCTTAATGGCTTTGTGATGCAACATAACAGGATATACCTGTTTTCGCATGGCAGTATCATCAAGCTGCAGTCGGGAGATGCATTGTACTACAGCGATATTGTTTCAGACTTTAATGAGGAACTTCAAACTACCAAGCTTTCTTTTAATGCACGGATTGACGAATACCGTTTTGCAAATGGTGGCATTGGCCTTCGCGATGTTGTCATCTCTGAAGGCCCGGGAAGGCTAATCGGCATCATGGGCGCGAGTGGCGCAGGTAAAACAACGCTGCTCACTGTATTGGCTGGACTTGAAAAACCTTCGAAAGGAGAAATCCTTATTAACGGATACAGCATCCATGCACGTCCCGATAAAATTAAAGGTGTGATCGGCTATGTGTCGCAAGACGATCTTCTGATTGAAGAGCTGACTGTTTTTGAAAACCTGTACTATAACGCGAAACTCTGCTTCGCTGACTATTCAGAATCCCAAATTGTCGAGCGGGTGAACATAATGCTGGAAAACCTTGGACTGGAGACCAGGAGGGATTTGAAAGTAGGTAGCGTTCTTGACAAGAAAATAAGTGGTGGTCAAAGGAAGCGACTCAACATTGCTTTGGAATTGATCCGCGAGCCGGCTATTCTGTTTCTTGATGAACCTACGTCCGGTTTGAGCAGCAGAGATTCAGAGAATGTCATCGATTTGCTAAAGGAACTTTCGTTGAAGGGCAAGCTTGTGATGGCTGTAATTCATCAACCTTCATCCGACATCTATAAGATGTTCGATAAGATGATCATTATGGACACTGGAGGCTATCCAGCTTACTATGGTCCACCAGTAGAAGCTGTGTCCTACTTCAAACGGGCAACCCACCAGGCACAAAGTAGCCGAGGACAATGTGAAACATGCGGCAATGTTAACCCCGAACAAATATTCAATATTATCGAGGCGAAGGTAGTAGATGAATACGGTCAACCCACCAACAAGCGGAAAGTGACGCCAGTACAGTGGCACGAGATGTATAAGTCAAAATTTAACGTACAGAAAATAAAGGAC
>DAORAG010000341.1:0-3758 GCA_035344095.1 Cyclobacteriaceae bacterium
AACTCAAACCGGAAAAGTCTTTTATCATAAGGTCAATGAGTTGTTATTTCAAATTATTAATCACTCCACGTATCACCGCGGTCAGATTGCGGTGGAGTTTAGACGTTTAGGGGTAGAGCCACTATTAACTGATTATATCTATTATAAGATGACTACGACCTAATTCCCCTTCGGAGGGGTAATCATAATATGAGCCCTATGCGTGCCTGGGTCCATAATCCAAGGCATACCTGGTGCGGCTGGCTTGAGTGGAAGTCCGGTACTCTCTGATGTTTCGAAAGGAATATAAACCACCGAGCGCAGGCTTGCACCGGTCACTTCTCCTGTCGTCACGTTCAATACTTCATCCGGACCATATAGCACAAATAGGCTGGAGCCGTGAGGTATCTTCAGCTTACCCGCTTTCACCTCTTCTTCTCTGATATCAAAAATCTCCTTGAAGTTCTTTCCTTCTTTCTTCAATTCACGACCTCTGGCCATAAAAGGGTCAAGATCCTTGTGATAGCAAGCCGCATTAAAACCTTTTTGATTAGGATCGTCAGCAATACAAACCATTCCATTGGTTCCTTCCCTCAATGTGATGAACTCACCTTTATCTGAAAACCCGTACACTTTGGCTCCATCACGCATGGCTTCGGGTGCTGCCATCAAGGCCGACTTAATTTGCACTTCCGCGGATGGAATCGTTTGTGCAAACAAGGGCAAAATGATGATTACGGATAGAATCGAGAACAAGAGTGGCTTCACCATGGCTTTTTTGTTTTCAAATTACGGGTATTGACTTACCATTTCAAGTCAGTCGGTGGCTGAATTTTCACCTACAGATACCGGGCATTCACCTACAAGTGGGCTGTCATGGCCTATTTGGCATTGCAGTCAGCATGGGGTTACAATACTTTTGAGCCATAATCAATCGGGAAATCATGGAAACAAATAACAAAAGGGACGATTACTCAAATATCTCAGGTTCTGGGAAGGTTTTGTCTGGTATCATCGTGGTAATTGTGGGAAGTGTGTTGCTCGCCAAAAAGGTGGGTGCAGATATCCCCAACTGGATTATCAGCTGGGAGATGCTGTTGATCACCATCGGTATCTACATAGGTGTGAAACACAGCTTCAGAACCTGGGGGTGGATGATACCTGTATTCATTGGTTCAATCTTCCTGATTGATCGCGTGGTCCCTGATCTGGAGTTCAGACCGTACCTGTGGCCGGTAGCCATTATCACAGTTGGATTGTTTATGATCTTCAATCCGCGAAGTTGTAATCCAAGAAGGCGATGGAAACATGGTGACTTGAATATGCGCTCGGGTAGTTCCGAAGAAATCAGTACAGTGAGACGCCCCGGTGACTCGGAGGATTATCTCGATTCAGTTTCCATTTTTGGCGGCATAGAGAAGAACATGGTGACGAAAGATTTCAAAGGTGGCGATGTAACAACTTTCTTCGGGGGTTCGTCCATTAATCTGAGTCAGGCTGACATCAAAGACAAGGCGGTACTCAACCTCACACAGGTGTTTGGTGGTGCGCAATTGGTTATTCCATCCAACTGGAAACTGCACTCAGAGGTGGTATCGGTATTTGGTGGCGTGGAAGATAAGAGAACATTCCAAAAGGATGGTCCTGAAGCAACGAAGACATTGGTGCTGAGAGGAACATCCGTGTTTGGAGGTATTGAGATCAAAAGTTATTAGAATAAGAAGTGATTAAATACAGAGTTATGAATTGGTACATTGCTAAAGTTGTCTTCAACATTATAAGCGGATCAGGCAATCACACTCCGCAGTTTGACGAGCAATACCGTTTGATCAAAGCTGAAAATATGGAGGAAGCATTCGACAAGGCCATGCGAATAGGAATGGGGGAGGAAGAGATGCTTCTCAATAGTCAAAATGAAATTGTACGTTGGGAGTTTGTCAATATCGCTGAATTGTTTCCGATCGATGAGCTCAGGGATGGTATGGAGTTGTTCTCCAGCATCCAGGAGATGCCCAACCGGAAGGATTACATTGAGACAATTCACCTGAAGGCAGCCTACGTACAAAGCAAATTTCAGACTGAGGAAGAGCAAGTCGGATGACGGAGAGTCGCAAAATCATGTTGCTTGAATTTGGGTGGTGGCTCGTCTGGGTACAGTTCCAGGCAGCCGCCATTCGTTTTGCTGGCTTTGATTGGAGCTTGGCCATTACCGATGCGGGAATATCTAATTTCATCCTGGGATGGGAGGGATATGTGATCGTGATTATGCTTCGCTATTACCAGCCCAAGCAGTCAAGGATATATTATTTGTTATTATGGAGTGCAGCGCTGGCTATCATCTGCGTGCTCATGATCGAATTTCTCCTTGGTATCATCTACGATGGGAATACAGAATACCTCCGTTTTCTGGACAACACGTTTGTGATGCGATTTGGCTTTTCGTTTTTGATGCTCGCCTTTATTTCCGTCATCGGGTGGATGTGGTATTATTTGCAAACACAGCAAAAAGATGAGACGCGCAAAGCAGACGTGGAGAAAATGTCGCGCGATGCGGAGCTGTATAGCCTGAGACAACAGCTACAGCCTCACTTTTTGTTTAACAGCCTGAACTCCATCAACGCGTTGATCGCTGTGGAGCCGGAGAAGGCACGAACCATGGTGCAACAGCTTTCCGACTTTTTCAGGGGTACACTGAAAAGACAGGAATCACACAAGGTGACCCTTTCAGAAGAGCTGATACAATTGAAACTCTATCTCGACATAGAGAAGGTGAGGTTTGGTCACAGACTAAAAACGGAAATCATTCAAAATGAAGACTGCGACAAAATGACCATACCATCGCTGCTGTTGCAGCCGGTGGTGGAGAACGCCATTAAGTTTGGTTTATATGACGTAACAGGTGACGTGTTGCTTACCATACGGGCGGAAATCAAAGACAAGATGCTTCGTGTATGCGTGGAGAATCCATTTGACCCGGAGACAGCTGTGCCGCAAAAGGGAACTGGGTTTGGATTGAGATCAATTGAACGCAGACTGTATTTATTGTATGGTAGAAATGATTTACTCTCCACAGAAAAAGAAGGCAATATTTTTAGAACTTGTATCCTTATTCCACAAACATCATGAAGGTAGTAATCGTAGATGATGAGCCATTGGCGCGGAGTATCGTGAAGGAATACCTGGCGAATTATCCTGAGATAGAAATTGTGCAGGAATGTGGAGATGGATTTGAAGGGGTGAAGGCGATTGCGCAGCATCAGCCAGACTTGATCTTTCTCGATATTCAAATGCCTAAGATCACGGGCTTTGAAATGCTGGAGTTGATTGACAGTCCGCCTGATGTAATATTCACCACCGCGTTTGACGAATATGCCATGCAGGCGTTTGATGCCCATGCAATAGATTATTTATTGAAGCCTTTTGGCAAAGACCGTTTTGACAAAGCCATTCAAAAATGGAAGAGCCAGGCGAACAAATCAGCAGTGCGGCCCCTGATGGAAGACAGTGTGAAACAACCTGAAGAACACAGCAGGGTGGTTGTGAAAAGTGGTAATGCCATTAAGATATTGCCCACTTCCGAAATACACTATATCGAGGCCTATGACGATTATGTAAAAATTCACACCAAAGATGGATTTCATCTGAAGAAGAAGACGATGAATTTTTTCGAAAAGGCATTAGATGCTTCACAGTTTGTAAGAGTACACCGGTCATATATCATCGCGCTCTCTCAACTAACCAAGATTGAGATGAAGGAAAAGGACACGCACCTGGCCAAA
>DAORAG010000342.1:0-3750 GCA_035344095.1 Cyclobacteriaceae bacterium
CGCTGCTGACTTGCATCTGATCCGACAATCGCGAGCAAGAAACTTCCACCGACTCAATGGATGATTTGCCACACACACCGCAACTCGATGTGGTGTAAAAATTTCTTTGAAACTTTTCGAAATCAAGGTGTACCTCGGGCTTCAATTCCACACGCACCACATTTTCTCTTTCCTCTTGCCTCCCTACATCTTCGCAATATTTCACACTCTCAATCTGATCGTAAGAGTCAATAATGGCTTCTGTGAACAAAAATCCAATGGCCAGCTCGTAGTCGTGGCCAGGGGTCCGCATGGTAACGGACAAACTTTTTTGCTGGCGATCGCCAAGGGGACCATAGCCCAACCTGATTTCCAGAGGTTCTTCTACAGCCATCAGATCCGGGGACGTCTTGCGACTGCCGGATGAAAACTTTGTTATCTCAACAGGTTTGACAGATGTAGCCATTCATAAAAGCGCGGTCAGGATAATCCTGAAATCTTTCCGCTGTTGTCAATATCCATTCCAATAGCAGCAGGCACATTTGGCAACCCCGGCATTCTTAGCATATCGCCTGTAATCGGTATCACAAACCCCGCTCCCGCTGCTACCTCAATTTCGCGAACCGTAATGATAAAGTCTTTCGGCAACCCTCTTTTTTTGGCGTCATCAGAGAAAGAATTCTGTGTTTTTGCGATACACACAGGTTTATCATTCAATCCGAGACGTTCGAGCTTGCTCATATTCTGTTTCGCCTTGGGTAAGAACTCCACCCCTTTGGCGCCATAAATCTTAATCGCCACTGCCTCAATTTTTTCCTTGATACTATCTTTCCAGGAGTATACTGGCCAGCATTTGCCTTTGAATGTTTCAGCCGCATGTATTACCTGGTTCGCAAGCTCCTTCATCCCTTCACCCCCTTTTTCCCAACCTTCTGCCAGCGCAATTTGCACACCCAGACTTTTACATTTTTCGATCACCCAATTGATCTCTTCATCCGTGTCCGAAACAAATTTGTTGAGGGAAACCACCGCTGGCAGGCCAAAGATTTTCGTATTGCCTATATGTTTCTCAAGATTCGCAAACCCGGCCTCCACGGCTTTCAAGTTGGGTTTGGTCAGGTCCTCACGCTCAACGCCACCGTGGTACTTCAACGCACGGATAGTTGCCACCAGTACTATAGCATGCGGAGAAAAACCACCATATCCCGACACGATGTCTACAAATTTTTCGGCACCAAGATCAGAACCAAAACCAGCTTCAGTCACCACAAAATCGGAATAACTCATCCCCATTCGCGTAGCAATAATTGAGTTAGCTCCTTGTGCAATGTTGGCAAATGGTCCTCCATGGATAATCGCAGGATTTCCCTCGAGTGTTTGCACCAGATTGGGTTTTATCGCCTCCTTCAGGAGCAAAGCAACGGCTCCCTGTGCATTGAGATCTCGCGCGAAAATCGCCTTCTTATTGTAAGTGTCGCCAACATAGATATTTCCAATCTTGGTCTTTAAATCTTCAAGATCTTTTGCCAAACAAAGGATAGCCATGATCTCAGAGGCGGCCGTTATGTTGAAACCCGTTTCACGAATCATTCCGCCATTCTTACCACCTAAACCGGTAACGATATTCCTTAGCGCGCGATCATTCATGTCCATCACTCGCTTCCACTCTACCGTGCGTGGGTCTATCCCCAAGCCTCCGTCTGGTTTTTGAATGTCATTATCGATAAGTGCAGCCAGTAGGTTGTTGGCTTTTTCAATTGCAGCAAAGTCTCCCGTGAAGTGCAAGTTGATATCTTCCATTGGAACAACCTGCGAATAACCTCCACCTGCAGCCCCGCCTTTCATTCCAAACACAGGGCCAAGTGAAGGCTCTCGTAAAACCACAGTCGTTTTCTTTCCCAGTTTATTCAATCCCTCGCACAAGCCAATCGATGTCGTTGTCTTTCCTTCACCTGCCGGTGTTGGTGTCATGGCTGTAACCAAGATCAGCTTGGCATTCTTTACCTTATTGTCATCACAAAGTTCAAGTGGAATCTTTGCTTTGTATTTGCCATAGAGCTCCAGCTGGCTCTCATCGATCCCCATTTTTTTGGCGATGTCAACAATTGGTTTTAGCGATGATGCTTGCGCTATTTCGAGGTCAGATTTATAGGCCATTTTTATAGTTTTGTTCGAAGGTGTTGAAAGATGCATAGAAAAAACGGGCCAGCCAAAGCGTTCTATTTCAAACAGTTCCAAATTGAGCATGACCGGTGCGCCATGAAAGTAGGAACGGATGGCGTACTACTTGGTGCCTGGGCAAATATTGAAAACCGCAAATGTGTTTTAGATATTGGAACTGGTTCGGGTCTTATCGCTTTGATGGTTGCCCAAAGAAGCGTGCAATCACAAATAGAAGCTATAGAAATACACCGAGAGTCTTTCCTTCAAGCTTGCGAAAACATTAAAGTTTCTCCCTGGAAGAACCGCATCAAAGTCTTTCACTCAGCGCTACAGGCATTCGAACCGCAACACCAATATGATCTTATCTTGTGCAACCCGCCTTACTTTGTAAACAGTCTTAAGCCAGACAATAAATCCAGAGCCACTTCCCGACATACAGATCAGTTGCCCTTTCCGGATTTAGTTCATTTTGTAAAAAGACATCTTACTGACGATGGAACTTTACAGGTGGTGCTTCCTGTAAAAGAAGGTAACAGTTTTACTCAGTTAGCAGCAAAAGAAAGTTTGTTTTGCATTCGAAGGACCGAAGTAATAACAAGACCAGGCAAGCCTGTAGAGCGTCTGCTTCTCGAATTCTCCCGCCATAGTAAACCCACAAGTAAATCAACTATGACCTTGGAAGGTGAAAACGGGGAGAAAACAGGTGAATTTCAAAGTCTTACTGAAAATTTTTACCTCTGATGGAGAGCCTTCACGACTTTAACTAATCGAAAAACGGCCCTTCCTCCACTCATCAGAAACCCTTCAGGCTAAGTCGGCCAACAGTATTATACTTGCGACTTATTTTTTAGAGTATCGTTGTGCGCCACCTGATTTTTCACATACTACTACTTCTCTCTTTTCCTTCATTTTCGCAGCTGCCGGGATTACACATTGGCGTTACGAAAGAAAAGATATCGATAGACGGTAATCTTGACGAGGAAATATGGCAATCAGCGGATGTAGCAAATCATTTCAGGCAGTACTTTCCCTCCGACACAAGTCGCTCCATTATTGATACCGAAATTCGCATGGCCTACGACCGCAACTTTATTTACATAGCGGCCAAGATGTCAAACAAAGAGCCTGGTGTAGGAAAGTATGTTACTCCCTCATTGCGCAGAGACTTTAGAGGAGAAGCCAATGACGGCATTTCATTTGTGTTTGACACTTTCAAAGACCGAACCAACGCCTTCATTTTTGGCGTGAACCCATTTGGCGTGCAAAGGGAAGGTTTGATTTCCAATGGAGGTGGCGGAAATGGTCAGTCGTTCAGCCTAAGTTGGGACAACAAATGGTATGCAGAAGCCAAACAGTTTGATGGCTACTGGACTGCCGAGATTGCCATCCCTTTCAAGACACTGCGTTTTAAGGAAGGCCTCTCTTCATGGTATATCAATTTTTATCGAATAGATAGTCAAACTGGCGAGCGTTCGACCTGGTCACCTATTCCAAGAAATTTTGATATCTCCTCATTGGCCTTTAACCGCGAACTGATCTGGGATACACCATTGGAAAAACCAGGAGCCAATGTGTCCGTGATCCCCTACACGGCCATGTCGCAAAGCA
>DAORAG010000343.1:0-2538 GCA_035344095.1 Cyclobacteriaceae bacterium
ATGCCGAAGAAAAAACAAAATCAATGTTATCAGTAGAGGCTGAGCTGATCACATCCAGCCCCAATCCGAAATGGACTGCACGTGTGGAATCTTTGATGTTGTCTAAAAGAAACTGTGTAGAATAGACCTGCAGGTCTTCCGTGCCAATACCACCGGTAACAGCTGAGTGGTTGTTGTTTTGATTGTAATACGAATACACCATCTGCACATCATTGTGAGACAGTTTCTTCTTTTTATAGTTGGGATTCAGGGATTGACTACGAGCGCCTAAAGTTGCGGCTATCAATCCGATCAAGAGATATCTTTTCTTCACCGATCCTATCCTCAGTTACAGCCGCATCCACCGCTTGTTTTTGTACTCCCTCCTCCTGACGCGCCCTCGCGAATTGTACAAACATATTGTTCAAACCCCCTGGACCCGGGAGCTCCCATTTTCATCTCGTAGTCGTTAAGGTAAACTCGCTGATACGGCTTCACTGCCTCGCAAGAAGAGAGCGAGGCAATGCCAACGATTAAAACTAAAATGAGGAGCGCTCTCATCGAAGCCAAGTTAAGATTTAATTTTTTTGAATTAAAGATCAAACTCAACCAAACTATTCGGAGAAATAGGCACTTAATTCATTAATGAACTCTTCCGACTTCTGATTGCGGTAAATAAAGGTGCCCTTTTTACTTTCATCTGGATTCAACAAAAGGATGTGTGGAAACTGGCCAGAAGGATTAAATCTCTCCGCAAGTTTCTCATTCTGGGCCCTGATGGATTCAGGCAATTTCTTTCGTTGCGGAAAGTCAGCCTTGAGCAAGATGAAGTGATCAGATGCAAAATGGATAAAGTCTTCCTTGCTCAGTACGTTTTTGTTGAACCTGATACACGGGGCGCACCAATCAGATCCTGAAAACACAAGCAGCAAAGGTTTCTGAGATTCACGGGAAAGACGAAAGGCCTCTTCAGAGTTCTCAAGCACCTGAGCATTGAGATCGCACGCAGCGGTCATCATAACGCCAAAAAGAACAATTAACACAGATTTCATTCTCGCAATTTATAAAACAATACAACCTTGTATTTAATCATTATGTTAATTTACTTCAAAAACAACGCCATCCTCGATGAAAACTATTTTTGAACCATCTGCCTTACTGGAGCTTGAAAAAAGAATAGCATCACTTACGCCCCAGAGCCAGCGTCAGTGGGGCAAAATGGAAGTCGATCAAATGGTGGCGCACTGCGCTGAAACAATGCTGGTCGTGCTGGACCGTAAAAAGATCCCAAGAAGTTTTCTGGGATATGTATTGGGTCCATTTTTTAAATCGAGCTACTACAACGACTCGCCTGTTTCGAAAAATAGTCCCACTGCCAAAGAATTTGTAATCACTCAGCGAACAGATTTAGACGCAGAGAAAACCAGGCTGTTAGACCTTGTCAGGGAATTCAGCAAAGGAGGCGAGGCAAATTGCACTAAAGAACCACACGCATTCTTTGGAAAGCTGACGCCAGAGCAATGGGGCAAAGCCATGTACAAACACCTCGATCATCACTTAAAACAATTTGGAGCTTAAAGCATTCGCCAAAGATAAAGCGTAGCATAGGCTTCCCAACCTTTATATTTTCTAAACACCTTCTCGATCTCCTTCCATGTGGGAGCACGGTCAAGGCCAAGGCATTGCTTGACAGCATTTTTTAGCCCCGCATCTTCCAACGGAAAAGCATCCGCATATCGAAAAGTCTTCATCAAAGCATAGTTCGCAGTCCAGTTGCCGATACCTTTGATTTTTATCAATTGTTCTTTTGCTTCCTCCAGAGACAATTTAGCCAACTTATCCTGTGAAATTTCTCCGTTAACAAATGCATTAGATATCTCGATGACGTAACGTGCTTTCTGATTGCTGAATTGTAAACTCAAAAGATCCTCTGGCTTTACGTTGACAATTGATGCTGCATCGGGAAATAAAAAATAAGATCGCCCCTTAAATTCCACTTCAGTTCCATACGCTTGCACAAATCTCTGCTTCAGCGTGTACGCAAATTGCAAATTGATTTGCTGACCAAGCACTGCCCACACCAGCGATTCATACAAATCAGGTTGACCGACTATTCGATAACCGAAATGTTTTTTTACCAATGGCTTTAGATAAGGGTCGGTCTTTGCCAGTTTATAAAATGGCTTCAGGTCTTTGTCGAGATCAAACCAATCGGAGATATATTTTGTCACCTTATTCCTCACCATCGCATCCGCTTTGCCCATCAGGAATTCAACCTTGATATCATTGCCCGTTGCCGAAATTCGAAGCAGATAACATTTGCCATTTATTTCGAGCAGCTTGTACACACGCTCTTCATCCACTGTATGCAAAAGTTCTTTCGGAGACCGCTTCAAAAAATGAAGGATCTCATGAAATCTAAATTCTTTTGGCGTAACGATAGTCATGCAAAATGCAAGTCTACAGAAAGAACAAGAAAACTCAACTACTGAAAATTATATTCAGCAAGAATCGGGTTACTTGCTTCTTCCTGTTTGTGGAATATTGAACTTTGAATCT
>DAORAG010000343.1:2638-3745 GCA_035344095.1 Cyclobacteriaceae bacterium
AGAGCGCAGTCGAAGGCGATGGTGCTGAAGCCCAACCAGGGTGATGCAGTGATCATTACCACGAACTTCCGGCCGGTACTGGGAACGAAAGGATATTACAGGGCCAACATGAGACATGGGGTCAGTGAGGTTACGTCCGGAAGGCGGTTCACACTGGGCATCGTTTTTCATGACGCGGCATGACGATATCTCCAACAAAGAGCTGATCAAAAAAATCAGAAAGGGCGAAATACAATTGGCCGGCAACGCCCGGTTAAAAATATTTGGAACGCTTCAGTGCCCCTCCGGCAAACGAATGTTCAAAAAGAACCGCGTGTTCTTTAGCGATTACCTCGAAGCTACGAAGCACGGATTTCGTCCCTGCGGACATTGCATGAGAGAGGCGTATCAACTGTGGAAGGAAAGGCATCAAAGGAACGAATGACGATCTGAGTCAGTACTGTGATGCTGAGCAATAGTGAAGCATCTCCTAATTTATTAAACTCAATCCGCTACCGAGGAGACACTTCTCTCCGCTCAGTGTCTCATCCTGACGAAGTCATTCCGCAATCAAAATCCAAGTCTCAGTTCCCACATAACTTCCATTTGCTCCCCACCACCATTTGTGTAAATTATGATCACTAAACCTTACTCAAATGAAATCACTAAAGACAATATGTATCGGGTGGTGTGTGATAGCGGCAATGAGCGCAATGGCCCAGCCCGACCAACAACTGACCCGCGAAATTTTTAAAGAACTGGCAGAGATCAACACCACGCACTCAGCCGGCAACACTACGGAAGCCGCTGAAGCCATGGCTGCCCGACTGAAAGCAGCGGGCTTTGAAGACAAGGATCTTTTCATCGGTGGTGCTCATCCTAAAAAAGGAAACCTCGTAGCGCGCCTGCGCGGCACGGGTAAAAAGAAACCGGTGTTGCTGATGGCCCACCTTGACGTGGTGGAAGCCAAGCCCGAAGACTGGACCTTCGATCCTTTTACCTTCCGTGAAGAAAACGGTTACTTCTATGCACGCGGTATTGCAGACGACAAAGCGATGGCATCCATTTTTGTCGCCAACCTGATTCGCTTGAAAAAAGAAAAATACAATGGTGAGCGCGACATTATCG
>DAORAG010000344.1:0-3715 GCA_035344095.1 Cyclobacteriaceae bacterium
AGGTAAGTTGGAGATTGGTTCGCTGGGTATACATCACCCCACTTTGAATTTTTAGCCGGTGACCCACCAGATATCTTGTAACCACAACCTCCGTTGTTTTCACCTCATTTTCGTTGAGGGTAGGGAAGCTGATATTATCATAAAGTTCTCTGTTTGGCGTGGTAACTGCATAACGAGCAGCGATTTCGACATTGTTCTTAAACAGGTAGCTAGCCTGCGACATATAACCATATCCCGTGAAGACGGTTCTAATCCTCGATGCGTTGGTAGGATCAACCGTGATTGGGTTGTTTGTATTTCTATTCATGTATTCGCTGTACCAAGCAAACCCTTTGTACTTGAAGAGAGCATCCACTTCCATTGTTCCGAGGTTCCTACTATCAAACAGGTCATTACCCAACTGTCCTGCTTGTCGAACGGCATTGGCATTTTCGCTGGCTGTTATTCCAATGGAGAGCTTGGGTTTTGGCTCGCGTTCAAGATCTCCTTCCAGGTAGTCGTTGGACCCCGTAAATTTTCCAAAGGGTAACAACTCAACCCTTCCGGTATAAGCCAGCCCATCATTGGGCGATAGATTTGAGTTGCGACCTTCGCCAGAAGTGATTGCTCCTTTTAAATTAAAATTCGTTCCTATGTATTGGCCAAAAAAGCCGAAGTCACGATCGATGTTGAATGTAGCATTTACTATCGAACGATCGATGAATTGCTGATCTCCTGAGGAAATCACCCGTTGGCGGTTTCCAGGTAATTTGGTCTGGCCAAAGCCCAACCTAATTTTTTTTGTCAATGCGTAATATATCACAGCATCCCGGACCACGTTAGGGCTATTGTTTACGGATGAATTATCAGGACCGCGGAAGTCCATATCGCCCCGTGAAAATGAGAGTTGGATATAATAGGTAAGTCTGGGATCATGTACAAAGCCTTCAAATTTCATCCTTAACCTTCGCACGCGGAACTCTGCAGACTGAAGGTCTGGGTTGGACCGATCTACCGTGTTGAATGTGGCCCTGTTTTGCATCCTGAATTGATAGTTGATAGAAAAAATACTGTCCTTGGTGACGAGCCCGAAACCTTTTCCCTTACGGTAGAAGAAATCAAAGGGCAGGTTATCGTTATCCCTGGCCGCCTGACCAAATGCGGGCTGGCCAATGCCGAAAACCACTAGGAGCATTAACATGACAAAACGGTAAAAAAGGGCAATTTTGACCCATTCAGTCTTCTTTGGGTCGAAAGACACAATGCTTGATTTCATAAAAAGGAAGATGATGTGAGAGGCTGTAGTCTTGATTCAAGGGAATCCAATACAGCTGCCATTGGGTGCCCTCCAGTCAAATAGACTCATAAAAATATTGCGAGTATTTGATCCTTAGAAGCGTTTCTTAACAATAAATTAACATTGACCTCCTGTTGAGGGAATGTAGCGACTTACCTTTGCGTTTTAATTTATCAATCGGTATGAGCTTAAGAATTAAATCGATTATTGGATTGATTTCCCTTGTTGTGATGATATCCTGTGGGAAAAAATCAAATAATGTTGAAGGGGATGGAATTCTTGGTGGCGAAGTTAAAATCGATGGTTCCAGCACAGTGTACCCTATTACTGAGGCAATAGCGGAGGAGTACAGATTGGAGCAACCACAAGTGAAGGTGACGGTAGGGGTGTCAGGGACCGGTGGGGGATTTAAAAAATTTGGACGTGGTGAGACGGATATCAATGATGCTTCGCGTCAGATCAAAGACCAGGAGGCCGCTACATGCAAAGAGAATGGCATTGATTATATAGAATTCACTATTGCCTACGATGGTCTGGCGGTGTTGGTCAATAAAGAGAATACCTGGGTGGATCACTTTACCGTTGAGGAATTGAAGAAAATATGGGAGCCGTCAGCACAAGGCACTATAACCAAATGGAGTCAGATCAGGCCGGAATGGCCCGATGAGCAGTTCAACCTTTACGGTCCCGGTGTTGCTTCGGGTACTTACGATTACTTTACAGAGGCCATCGTTGGTGAGAGCGGGTCAAGTCGCGGTGACTACACAGCCAGCGAAGATGACAACGTTCTTGTGCAAGGCATTTCCGGAGATGTGAATTCCATTGGATTCTTTGGTCTGGCCTACTACGAAGAGAATAAAGACAAACTCAAATTGGTTGGTGTAGACAATGGCACTGGACCCGTTGTTCCGAACACGCAAACTGTCAAGGAAGGAACTTATGCTCCCCTGTCGCGTCCTGTATTCATCTATGTGAACGATGTTGCATTGAAGAGACCGGAAGTAGTTTCTTTCGTGAACTTTTATTTGGAGAATGCACCAGTGCTTGTGCCGGATGTTGGCTATATACCTTTGCCACAAGAAGAGTACCAGAAGAGCATGGCTTCTTTCAAGACATTTCTTTCTCAACCATAATAAACATGTGTTTTATGGTTGGCATATGCTTCTACTAAATTGAAAAAGCCAGGAGAACGCATCATCGAGGGGGTCCTGGCTTTTAGCGGGCTGATCACGATTCTAACAACCGTAGGGATTATTACTGTATTGTTCAGTGAATCCTTCAGTTTTTTCCAACAAGTATCACTCTTTGATTTTTTAACTGACACTCAGTGGACGCCATTGTTTACGCAAAAGCATTATGGCATTATGCCTTTGCTGATGGGTACGCTGTTGACCACATTCATAGCTATCGCTACAGCGCTTCCTATTGGATTGACCATCGCCATTTATTTGAGTGAGTATGCCGATAAGCGGTTCAGGCAAACATTGAAGCCTGCGTTGGAGCTGCTGGCTGCTGTTCCTACAGTGGTCTACGGTTTTTTCGCACTCACCGTGGTTACGCCATTTCTTCAGTCATTCATTCCAGGTGTTGGAAGTTTTAATGCTTTGTCGGCAGGTATCGTGATGGGGATCATGATTATTCCAATGATCTCCTCCCTCAGTGAGGATGCATTGCATGCTTTGCCAAAGTCATTAAGAGAAGCATCCTACGGCATGGGTGCCACACGATTCCAAACAGCGTTTAAGGTAGCCTTGCCAGCCGCTTCCTCCGGAATTTTAGTGTCAGTGATCTTGGCGGTTGCTCGTGCAGTAGGCGAAACGATGGTGGTTGCTATTGCGGCCGGGCAGCAACCCATCCTCACTTTCGATCCAAGAGATGGTGTGGAGACAATCACTGCCTATATCGTACAGGTTAGCTTGGGTGATGTGCAACATGGCTCACTTGAATATAAGACCATTTATGCGGCAGGGATTACGCTGTTCGTTTTCACTTTTGTTTTGAACAACGTGAGCTATTGGATAAAGAAAAAATACCAGGAGCAGTATGAATAACTTGCGAAGAAGTAAACGTATTGATCAGGCATTCCGCATTTTCGGGATTGGCTGTACCCTCTTCGGCTTACTGATGCTGGTGATCTTTATTGGTAACATCCTGATAGATGGTCTTGATCGTATAGACTGGGATTTTCTTACGAGTTTACCATCTCGAAAGGCAGAACGTGCAGGCATACTTACAGCGTGGACAGGCACGGCCTGGATTTTGGGACTTACTGCCTTAATTGCAATCCCAGTTGGGGTAGCAGCGGGAGTTTACCTGGAAGAGTACGGAAGGAAAAACAGAATTGCTTCGATCGTTGAGGTCAACATCGCGAACCTCGCAGGTGTCCCTTCTATTATCTATGGCCTTTTGGGGCTTGAGATATTTGGCAGGTTGATGCAG
>DAORAG010000345.1:0-3689 GCA_035344095.1 Cyclobacteriaceae bacterium
CCCGATAGATCACACCAAGGTTTGTGTTCGCGATGGCAATCTTTGGATGCGTTGCTTCGTGAAGTGCCTGATACACCTCAAGTGCCTGATCGTAATACGACAGCGCCTTATCCGGATCGATATTGGTGTACACGAGCCCAAGGTCATTGTAAGTGGCGGCCATCAATTCGTGTTTCCCGGGTAGCTGTTCTTTTCTTAACGAAAGCGCCCTTAGAAGTTGCTCCTCTGCTTGCTGGGTTTTTCCAGTTACGTTATAGATGATACCAAGGGTGGCGATTGCATCAGCTGCCCCCAATGTATTGCTGTTGCCGGATCGTTCGTAAGCTTCGATGGATGCCTGAAGAGATTCAAGTGCAAGATCGTTTCTTCCCTCATTGAGGCTGACGGTGCCTTTGGCCGCTAAAACCATAGCCAGCGCAAGGTCTTTTTTGGTGGTTTGCCTTTCCACTGCCTTTTCCAGTTCTGCAATCAGCGTTTTGGCCGCGCTTAGATTTCCTACCCGGATCAATGCCTGCGCTCGTTTACATTGGAGATCAATGCCATCAACGCTATCTAGTTTACGCTCACCAGAGGTCAGTTCGATTACGCGCTCATAGTTCGAATCCAGCAGAAGCGAATCCAGTATTTTGACATTTACATCCTGGGCGTAAGCTCCATAGCAGACGTAGAGCAACGACAATAAGATAGGGAATCGCATTCTCATCAGAACCTATAATAATAGCTTACGGTAGAGACCATATTTCTGGTAAGTCCGTCCGGGTTCGTCTTGCGGTCGGTGACTTTGAAGCCCATTAATACACGTACGCCAGACCTTACGTTCAAGCTGTATCCAAATGTGCCAATGATAGACAGTGCCATACCGGTTGTTCCATCCAGTTTTTTTCTTAGTCCCGTATCAGGATCTTCTATTTCATCTTTGGTTATCCGATAAATGGGAAGTGCGCCAAGGGAAAAATTATACTGCGCAAAACGAAAATTTCTTTCAACGCGCAGCATCATATCAGTTCCTCGTTTCAATCGATTGGATTGCCCATACGTTCTCACATAAAGGGAGTCAGGATAAATGTCTGGTTGAGGCCACTCCTCCCATTTGAACGTGTTTTTATTTTCATTGAAGGGATGTTGAATTCCTGTTGCGAAAAGCCAATCTCGGGTTTTTAGAGATATTCCGGCAATCGCATCGTAGGTACCCAAACTGGTTTGGTAGTACATGGGGAAGTCAATGTTATTCCTCGTGGGATCAGATAGGTCAGCGTTGTTCGAAGGTATCTTCCCACCGATCGTGGCATTGATGTCGTATTTGTCGGTAGACTTGAGCGTGCGTGTGATACTGAGAGAGATATCGCTTAGACCATTGGTACTGCCAAAGTTTCCGTTGACAGCCTGGTAGGGGAGCTTAACTTGAAAAAAGGTGTTTCGGTTTAGGCTAAAGCTAAAGTCTGCCGTGGCTACATAGATGATAGGCGAAGTAGTTGTGGTGCCACGATAAAAGCTGAACTCCATAGAGCGCAACTTGAATTCAACCTTTTTGTTGAAGGGCTGGTCCGGCTTCATCGCACCCATGGTACAGAATCCTGCATCACTACATCCCTGCCCATTCACCTGAAAAGCAAGTGTTACCAGCAATGCGCCTATAGCTGATCGAATCATGGCGCAAATTCAAGATTTATCCTCCAAAATTCAACCTTGTTACTAACTAATCGGATTGCTGCCGTCACGTTACATTCCCAGTGACTGGTTCTCCACTGAAGCCAGTTCAACGATCTTCTCGTATTCCTCAGGGTTGAGGTCGTTGAAGAAGTAGTGTACGGGATTTACATGGCGCCCATTAATGAATACTTCGTAGTGTAGATGAGGTGCAGTGGAGAGTCCGGTATTTCCAACATATCCTACAAGTTCGCCACGTTTAATTTTTTGGTTTTTGCTAACAGCAAACCCATGCATGTGTGCGTATCGTGTGCGGTAACCAAAACCATGGTCAATTTCGATCACCTTACCATATCCGCTAAAGCTCACACTCACTTTGTCGACCACTCCATCTGCTGTCGCATAGATGGGTGTGCCAATAGGCGCGGAAAAATCTATACCGGGATGCATTTTCTTCACCTTGTAGATCGGGTGGAAACGCATTCCGAAACCTGATGAAAGCCTGATCAGTTCTTTGTTAGCCACTGGCTGAATTGCCGGGATGGCTGAGAACAATTGTTCTTTGTTTACAGCCATTTGTACAACCTCGTCCTGCGATTTGGATTCGATGTAGATCTTCCTGCGAAGTTTGTCTACTTGTTCATTCAGCTTGACGATTATGTCTTCGTGAATGATGTCTTTGTCTCGGATATCCTGATAGCGATCCGCCCCACCGATACCTGCATTTCGAATTGAACTTTCAATCGGCTCAGCTCCAAGTACTGCGCGGTAGATGTTGTCATCGCGGTGCTCCATTTCTGTGAGCAATGCATCTAATTTTTTTACTTCACGATCCAGATTGTCATAGTAGTATTCCAGCTCTCGCACTTCATTTCTCAAAAGCAATTCTTTTGGAGACTCAAAGTAAGTGGTGTACAGCAACAGGAGTCCTACGGCCATAATCAGCGTTAGTGATAGTATTCCCAAGGTATTGAGAATGATATCGCCTGTTGTCGTCTTTACACGCTCGTATTTGCAGGTCTCAGTATCGTAGTAGTATTTTATCCTTGCCATAGCAGATTATACTTTTGCCGGCCTGAAAGGTTTTATAATATCTTCATTACACTCCAAAAAGGGCCCCTCTAAAAGGTCAATACAATAAGGGATTGCCGGAAACACGGCATCTAAACACTGCCGGATCGCTTTTGGTTTCCCAGGCAGATTTACGATTAATGTCTTATTCCGGATTCCTGCCGTTTGCCTGGAGAGGATTGCCGTTGGAACATATTGCAGGCTAACAGACCGCATTAGTTCACCAAAGCCGGGCATCATCTTGTCGCAGACGGCTTCTGTTGCTTCGGGTGTAACATCCCGCAGAGCGGGCCCAGTCCCACCAGAGGTTACGATCAAACAACATCCCTTGTTGTCTGCCATATCAATCATTGCTTCTTCAATCAGGTTTTGTTCATCGGGAACAATAGCATACTCTTTTTCCCAGTGACTCTTCAGGTATTCGCCAAGTGTTTCTACAATCGCCTTGCCTGGAAGGTCCTCATAAATGCCCTTGCTGGCCCGATCTGAAACGTTGATTATACCGATCCGGGCAGTCATCAGGATTTTACTTTAAACAATATCTTTTCCGATCGGCCTTTCTTAAATACTTGCCGACCTTTATTAATTCCTTTCCTCAATTCTTTCTGCTGATCTTCAGGTAGCGCAATAATGTCTTTACATTCTTCTGAGCAACAGCCGTTCAATTTCGATGCGCATTCTTCACATTGGATGAAGAGGAGATGGCATCCATCATTCTTGCAATTGGTATGCGTATCACAAGGATTTCCACATTGATGACATACGCTGATGATATCTTGTGAAATACGCTCACCAAGTCGTTCGTCAAATACAAAGTTTTTTCCAATGAATTTGTTTTCCAGTCCCTGTTCGCTCACCTGCCGAGCGTATTCGATGATTCCACCATTCAATTGAAACACATTCTTAAAACCATTGTGTTTCATCCATGCACTTGCCTTTTCGCAACGGATACCTCCGGTGCAATACATGAT
>DAORAG010000346.1:0-3672 GCA_035344095.1 Cyclobacteriaceae bacterium
GCTTGAGCTCAGTCGAAGGAGCAATTTTGTGAATCTTGCCGTCTTTGATCACCACCGTTTGCCCTTCTGTTGCCCCATCCAGCGGATCAATGACTGTGATGTTTTCTATACATATGGCGTTCTCAAAAGTCTGCTCTGGTGTGCAGGCGATAAGAAAGGCTAACACGGAGAGGAAAAATAGACGCATAGGTTTGTGGTCAGGTTTTTATTTTACATGATGATAATTACTTCAGGGACTTGACTGCTTCTATCAAGCCCATAGCGAGATTAAGATGTCGGAAGTAGTCCCTGGAGTCATCTTTTTCCGTCATGGATACACCAAGATGGATTTCGAACATGTTGATATTGGCGAAAGCCATATGCATTTGATCACCTTTAAACGACAGGGCAACAGGCATCGCCAGTTCTTTGTTAAATGAGAGTATCAGTTGCATCAATGTGGGCGTGAGCAGGGCCAGCGCTTTTTCCTTTTCGTTGCTTTGCACAAAATAAGCCTTGTCAAATTCTGCATGACCAGTCTGAATTTCAGTCAGCTTCATCCTCTCCATGAATGAGTCCACCACTCCACCCAACAGTTTTTTGGCTATTCCACCGAGTTTCTCCAGAGCTTCATAGGCAGCATTGCCCGGCTTCAGCTTCACCTCCGCCTGGAACGGTTGATCAAACCTTGCAATTGCATAAAAGCCTTTGAAAAGAGTTACCGTTTCACTCTCCCCTTTGCTCCCGCTTCTTTTTGTTTTTGTGGCCACTACGTCTGCCATCCGCACGGTGACACCATCCACAGTACCCTGAACCAAGTCTTCCGTTTTAAATCGGGAGGGCGACTCAAACAGTTCTCCCACCGTAAATTCGCTGGCTTCCAATCCTTGCTCAGGGCTGTATTGTAATGCGGGGTTGACAAAGTGGACGATCTTTGAGATGACCGTCTTTTTATACTCCAGCGAAACAGGCTTGAAGGAGGTGTTTCTTTTTACTGTTAGATAAATAGCGGCAATGATGGCATACGCAACCATGACCGCTGCAACAATGCCGATAGCTGCAGGGATGCGTTCAGGTGCCACCGCCCTGGCGATACCTCCGATAACGGTGAGAACAAGCAGCCACTTGAGATTTCGCCAATATTTCTTGTAGGAATATTTATCGGCAATGGATTTGCGTTGTTCTTCAATCTGTGCAATCGTGGATTTAATCTCGCGATTATAGAATTCCTCAAAGTCTGCATTTGATCTCATGAGTAACTCCGGGTTGGTGGGAGATCAAGTTTAGGAAATTACGATGGCAGATGCAATCTCTAACTCACGCCCGTGAGGGGCAAGCTGATGAACCAGCGAGCGAATGAATGCCAGATTGGTATAGGCATGCCATTGAGAGCAAGCGTATGAACAGTGACCAGCAATACCAAAAGCAAAGGAAACACCCATCTTCCCAAAGTTTGCTTTCGCTCTCGTACTATTAGTGTGATGACAATAGCATAAATAATTCCATAGGTGGTGAACACGACTACTTGTTCAGAAAAATCGCGCAGCACCACATTCCCCAACATTCGCGACAAGGCAGGTTCAATGCATGCAATGCCAGTCGCAATCATCGCTCTCGCATGAATGGCCATTTTGTTCTTATTCGCGATGGCGATAGAATAGAATATGCCGATGATAATAAGATCCTTAAAGGGAATAAAGAGAATGGCGCCAACATTTTC
This sequence comes from Cyclobacteriaceae bacterium, assembly GCA_035344095.1. Lineage (GTDB taxonomy): Bacteria > Bacteroidota > Bacteroidia > Cytophagales > Cyclobacteriaceae > ELB16-189. The sequence continues at coordinate 1,700 of DAORAG010000346.1, forward strand.
CGCGGGAATACCTCTCATTCGGCTGTGAGCCAATAAAATCACAGAAAGAAACATAAGGGGCAACACAACATAGGTCGCCTTTCCAATCGCACGATGGATTGCTGCCTTTTTGTTTTTGATAAGTATGGGTTGGCTGATCAGGGCTGAGATCCAAACAGTCATCAAAACAGCATGAAAGTGCATGTAATTGGTTACATCCCCGCCAAATAGCTTACTGAAATACGATTTCCAAAAACCGACAAGCGCCACAACAGCGAGTGCAATAAAATAATACCCCGATCGGTTGAACGTAATTCTGGGAATAGCAATCATTCGTCTTCTCCGATCATGCCCAGGCAGGTTACGCGGGCAGCATTGAAACTCTCAATCCTAAGTTTATCGCGGTTAAAATTCCAGACTTTCAAAGCCTTCCATCTTTCCGCCTGAGAAGTGTTCACTAGCGCTACGAGACTTATCATTTCCACTTCACCGTCTGTGCAGTCACCACCCTTAACCTCTTGATTTTTCTTGAGGCCTGTTATTTCCAACACATCTATGATTTCGTGGGTATTGTCCTCGCCCATTCGCTCAAAGAATACCAGGGCAGTTGACCCTTTGGCAAACCAATTAGTGCCAAATAATTCTTCATCATCGATAGCCGAGAGCATGGAACCCCCTCGGTACATAAATCCTTCAAGTAGGGGCAAGTCTTCATCCTTTTGCCACTTCGCACCAATAAGGGGCTTGTACTTCTCGCTTACAAATTTACCCTGCGCATACACCGCGCTGCCAAAAGCCAATGACAGGAAGACTAGGGTATAAAACTTCATGAAGGAAAGATAGCGGATTGGCTGATAAATTAGACCACCCTAATTAACCACTTGGCGAACATAATAAACATATCACACGCCCTCATCTCGTACGATCACGTCTTCTTGGAAGATCAGGCTTATCCGGATGAGTACATTCCTGAATCAATCCAAAAAGTAGCATTGACAAAAAGAGACCCATAAAAAGCAACCCTCTTATTCGACCAAACGGAAATGTCTTCATCAAGGAAAGATAGCTTTTTAGTCAATCCACAAAACATTGGAACAGCGGTCTTTTTTTAAGAACAATCCCGTATGTTAGAAAAAAGCTAAATCCGCTTCAGCACCCTAAACGGAAACATCAGGATGGCGCCAATGGCTTCGAATATAAATCCAATGGTAAAACCCAGTATCCTGAACGGCAGCAGGATCAACCAGAGCAAAGGGAATAGGAAAATGGCCAACAATGCCAATGGCCAACACAATACCAACAAAATGAACCAAAGACATAGGGCGATAAGGGTGCGCATAGTTTAGAGGCTTAGTCAGGCAGGTACTTACAAATGAGAGACCAGAATGTAAACAATCAAATCTGCCCTGTTTTGAAATATTTCAAATCGATAGGTGTAGTTGTTCGTACAATTGATTGTACGGATTTGAACAACGGGCGAAATAATTATGAGTTATGAGTTGTGAATTTTGAGTGAATCACGAGCAACTCACCACTCAAAACTCAAAACTAATAACTCTATTCAGAAACAAACCAATTCATAATCCTACCGAAGAAAGACTTAGGTTGTGGTTTCTCGGTGTACACCTCATACTCTTCTTCGAGTTTCTTTTTTGATTTTTTAGATGGGCGTGATGGCGTTATTTTGCCCTCTACTTTTTTCAGGTACCGCTGGGTGCGAAGCTCCTTTTGCTTTTTCTGCTCTTCAAGCTTTCTTCGCAGTGCTTCCCTTTCCTCCCTTTCTCGTTGTAGTGCGATAGGGTTCTTTCTTGGTCTTTGTTCATCCCTCTGCCTTCTGTCCTGACGATGAGGTCTTCTGCGATCTCGTTGCTGCTCACGCGTGTTGGCAACTGGTTTGGCTGGCTGTTCGCCCTCTGTAGGCACAGCTGGTTGCTCACCCTCTAATGGCGTTGCCTCTGTGGAGACTTCAGCCTCGGGTTCAGGGGTCTTCTTCT
>DAORAG010000347.1:0-3671 GCA_035344095.1 Cyclobacteriaceae bacterium
AACCCCCGACACAAGGATTTTCAGTCCTTTGCTCTACCAACTGAGCTACGTCACCAGTCCCTTTTTTAACCCTCGTTTCAGATGGGCCACAAAACTAGACAAATTTAGTTTTGCGGCAAAAATTGGCTATCTTTTTCTGGTTAAGACCTTTCCTTCACCTAATTTCGTTTCATGGGCTATGTTCAGCAGATACTCTTTCTGGTCACCTTGGTAGTGGCTTTTATCCTCATCCGAAAGCGGGTAATGCGGATAAAGTCCAATATTCAGTTGGGTAAGAAAACAGGAGTTGCCGACAGGCCGAGGGAGCGATGGCAAAATGTTTTGTTGGTTGCGTTTGGGCAAAAGAAGATGTTCAAGCGCATCATCCCGGCTTTCCTTCACTTCTGGATTTACGCGGGTTTTTTAATTATCAATCTCGAAGTTTTGGAGTTTATTATTGATGGATTGCTGGGGACCCATAGGGTATTCGCTCCGTTTCTCGGAAGCGTATATCCAGTGCTGATGAACTTCTTCGAGTTTCTTGCAGTCGCGGTGTTGCTCGCGTGTGTGATTTTCCTGACCAGACGCAATGTCCTTAAAATCAAAAGATTCTGGTCGGCTGAGATGACGAGCTGGCCTCGATTGGATGGTAACCTCATCCTGATTATCGAAATCACACTGATGGTTGCCATTCTTACGATGAATGCAACCGACCAGCTTTTGCAATCAAAGGATAGTCACTACGTTCAAACCGGTCGTTTGTTTTTCAGCTCATTTTTAATGCCTCTTTTCGAAAACCTCAGCACTCATTCATTGATTATTGTTGAGAGAGTCGCCTGGTGGTTTCACATTATTGGAATATTTGGCTTTGCCTTGTATGTAACGTACTCAAAGCACCTGCACATATTTATGGCGTTCCCCAACACTTACTTTGCCAAGCTTGAGCCTAAGGGCCATATGGTCAATATGCCGATCGTAACCAATGAGGTAAAATCAATGCTGGGGTTAGGGGCTGCTGAATCACCAGCTGGTGAGCCCGGAAGATTTGGGGCAAAAGATGTGAATGATCTTGCTCGTCATAATTTGATGGCGGCATATGCTTGCACGGAATGTGGCCGATGCACTTCCGAGTGTCCGGCTAATCTTACTGGTAAGAAACTGTCTCCTCGTAAAATCATGATGGATACACGTGATAGGATGGAGGAAGTTGGTGCAAGTGACAAAGGATTGCAGGATGGCAAGTCACTGTTAGGCGACTACATCACCAAGGAAGAAGTGAACGCATGCACCAGTTGTAACGCATGTGTAGAGGCTTGCCCTGTACTGATCAATCCTCTTGAAATAATTTTGGAATTGAGAAGGTATGTGGCCATGGAGGAATCCGGTTCACCGGCACAATGGAACTCGATGTTTCAGAATATTGAGACAAGTTTTGCTCCCTGGAAGTTTGCACCCAGTGACCGGTTTAACTGGTCAAAGGATTTACAATCGAAATAGCGCGTATGAGTGATCTGCAGATAAGTGTTCCGACTGTTGCCGACTTAGCGGCAAAGAATGAAGTCCCCGAGGTTTTGTTTTGGGTAGGGTGCTCTGGTTCTTACGATGACAGGTATAAAAAGGTGACCATCGCTTTTGTAAAGATTCTGAATGCTGTGGGTACGAAGTTCGCAGTACTGGGAGCAGAAGAGACTTGCACGGGAGATCCTGCGCGAAGGGCTGGCAATGAGTTTCTTTTTCAGATGCAGGCGATGAATAATATTACGGTACTAAATGGTTACGGTATTAAGAAAATCGTGACCGCCTGTCCGCATTGTTTCAACACAATAAAAAATGAATATCCGGAGTTAGGTGGCAACTACGAAGTAATTCATCACTCCACTTTTTTGCAGCAACTCATCAATGATGGTAATATTAAAATGAAAGAAGGAGGCGTCTTCAAAGGTAAGAAGATAACTTATCACGATTCATGTTACCTGGGTCGGGCCAACGGTGTGTATGAGGCTCCGCGCGAAGTGCTTAAAGCGTTAGACGCTGATCTGGTTGAAATGAAACGATGCAAAACTACTGGTCTTTGCTGTGGTGCCGGAGGAGCTCAGATGTTTAAGGAACCTGAAAAAGGTAATAAAGAAATCAATATTGAAAGGACGGAGGAGGCGCTAAGTACTGGAGCCAAAACCGTGGCTGTCGCATGTCCGTTTTGCATGACCATGATGAGTGATGGTGTAAAAAACAAAGAGAGGGAAGCTGATGTTAAGGTTAAAGATCTCGCTGAACTTATCGCTGAGTCACAAGGTTTATAATGAAGTATGTACATACCATTTAACGATATCGCAGACAATTCCCGGGTTTGGATTTACCAACTGGATCGTGAGGTGAATGATGAGGAAAGCACTTTTATTTCCACAGTGATGAAGCGATTTTGCGAGCAGTGGCAGGTGCACGGTGCCCCATTGCAAACTTCTTTTAAACTCTTTTACAACCGATTTCTTGTGCTTGCTGTTGATGAGAATTCGGGTGGAGCTAGCGGCTGCTCTATAGATGGTTCCGTTCACACCGTCAAAGAGATTGGCTCTAAACTAGGGATAGATTTTTTTGACAGAACGAAAGTGGCGTTTCGTGACGGAGGTCAGGTTTCGATATACCCCATGAATCAATTGAAGGAATTGTTTGCCGCGGGAACATTAAATCAGGATACTATTACGTTTGATAATTTGGTAACGACAAAAAGTGAGTTGTTGGCGCGTTGGGAGGTGCCGGTAAGTCGTTCGTGGCTGTCCAAATATCTACCTAAAAAGGCGTTAGCCTGATGGCTTATCTTTTTTCGTACTTTTAACTGCTTTTTTAGAGGCATTATGAGGTTAAGGGTATTTTCAATAGGACTGCTTTTCGTTTTGTTGCTTGGGTGTGGCCCTGAGAAGAAAGCAATGAAGTCATTTCGTTTTGGTCGTTATCAAAACGTGATTAATTATTACAAATCCGTATTGGCCAAAGACCCCAATAATGCGAAAGCAAACTTCTACGTTGCAGAATCCTATCGTCTTTCCAATCGCATAAAGGAATCGGAACCTTATTATGCAAAAGCAAAGGGTCGTGACATCAATCGAGACTCAGTCGTGCTTTATTATTCTCAAGCGCTAAAGGCGAATGGGAAATATGACGAAGCCAAAAGGGAACTTGAAGATATTGTGCTCACGGCCAAAGATGAAGACTTCAAAGGCAGAATTCAACGCGAAATAGATGGACTCAACTATATTAATGAGCTGTCGCAAAAGCAAAGCTATTACAGAGTGAAGAGCCTTGAGGCTGTAAACACGCCTCTCAGTGAGTATTCGCCTGCCTATCTCAATGGTGAGTTGTATTTCACAGCAAGTCGCGATGATAGCCGTACTTATCTGGCCACGGGTACTCCATTTACCAAACTATATAAAGCCAGAACATCAGGCGCCAATGTTGATGTGTCGACCATAGCCCCATTGCCAGACAAAATCAACACGCCCAATGTCAATGATGGTTGTGTTACGTTTTCGCCAGATGGGCGTATAATGATTTTCGCAAAAGGAAACACAGGGAAAAGAAAAGGCAACGCGGATGTTGACCTCTATATGTCGCGCTATCGCAATGGTGAATGGGAGGAGCCGCGTCAGATCAACATCAATCAACCTGACTCATGGGAGTCGACACCTGCATTTGGG
>DAORAG010000348.1:0-3670 GCA_035344095.1 Cyclobacteriaceae bacterium
TCTTGTCACTCTTGTCGTATGCCCTGAACATTTCGGAATACGATCTGCTAATTCTCAACTCCGGTGCATTTCTTGAATTCAATGCAAGTTCCAGCTTCCCGTTGTTATTGGTTAGAATGAAATCAGGGATCACATATTGGTTTTTTACCAAACCGGAAGACGTCTCTCCTCCCGGTTTTGGATTGAGACGAACGATCAGCTCAATAGCATCCTTAATGAAGTCTTCGTCATCAAGGTCGAGCTTCTTCAGTATTTTGGAATAGTGTTTCTTTGTGAACTCCTCGTAGCATTCGTTCAGGATTCTTTTAGCCACGATTACGTCTACATCCTGCCCATCATCCATGCGCTCAAGTTGAAGCAGCAAACACTCCTGGAGATTTCTTGCCGCAATACCTGCCGGATCAAACGCCTGTATCCTTGCCAGCAATTCTTCGACTTCTTCTATTGTCGTTTCGATCCCTTGCGAGAAAGCAAGGTCATTCACAATTGCTTCCAGATCTCTACGGATGTACCCATCACCTTCAATACTTCCGATCAACTGTTTTCCAATGGTCAGCCGCCTGTCATCCAGACCAAGGAAGCCAAGTTGAGTAAGTAGTGTCTCCTGCAACGATGATGAGGTAGGCATGGGCATTTCACGATCGTCATCGTCATCCATGTCGTTGTGGGTTTTATACCCACTGTAGTCATCGTCTTGCAGATAGTCTTTAATGTCGATGTCGTCCTCTTTGGACTCCGGGGCTTCTACCTCATCTTCGCCACTTTCCTGAAAATCGTCTTCACCATCTTCTGACTCTCCCTCCTCCAATACCGGATTTAGCTCCAACTCCTCCTCGATTCGGTTTTCCAACTCAGCCGTGGGCACCTGCAACAGTTTTATGAATTGTATCTGCTGAGGAGACAATTTCTGTTGAAGTGACTGGGTAAGGCCTAATTTTTGCATGAAAACCGATTAGGGCCTAAAGTTACCAATTCACCCTGTCAGTCAAAAGCTGTTCACTGCTCCAGATTGAGGTAAATTGGGTAAGATTTCCTCTTCATGTTTTTCCCGTAGTACCATTACTCAAGCTTTGATTAAAATCACAAATTCACGTTTTTTGCCTCCCGTTCAGAACAGAGCGGACCGATCGAAACTGACTATTAACAAATGAAACGTACGAAGATTAAGGATGTGCTGACCAGTAAGCCAGAAGGTCAAGAAATTGTTGTTAAAGGATGGGTGCGCACTTTCAGAAATAATCAGTTTATCTCCATCAATGACGGATCAACCATCCAAAACCTGCAGGCAGTAGTTGAGATTGATCAGCTGGAAGAATCAACACTGCGGAGAATTACAACCGGATCATGCCTATCAGTTCAAGGAATCCTGGTACCATCACCCGCCAAAGGACAGACGGTGGAAGTGAAGGTTTCTCAGTTGGAAATATTAGGAGACAGTGATCCTGAGAAATATCCGCTCCAGCCTAAGAAGCACTCGATGGAGTTCCTCCGTGAGATCGCACACTTCAGATCACGCACCAGCACTTTTGGGGCTGTGATGAGGATACGACACGCCATGGCTTTTGCTGTTCATAAGTTTTTTAATGATCGTGGTTTCTACTACATCCATACGCCAATAATTACAGGGTCAGATGCTGAGGGAGCGGGCGCGATGTTCCGCGTGACAACTTTGGATCCGCAAAATCCACCAAAGAACGAAGCGGGTGAAATAGACTTTAAAGAAGATTTTTTCGGAAGGGAAACCAATCTGACGGTGTCTGGTCAACTGGAAGTGGAGACCTATGCCCTGGCGCTGAGTGAGACGTACACCTTCGGCCCGACTTTCAGAGCGGAGAACTCAAATACTACACGGCACCTGGCTGAGTTTTGGATGATTGAGCCTGAGATGGCTTTCTATGACATCAATGACAACATGCAGCTTGCGCAGGACTTCCTCCAATACCTTATGAAGTATGCACTCGACAACTGTCGTGAAGATTTAGAATTTTTGGACAAGCGGGCTGCTGATGAGGAAATGACGAAGCCCCAGGCGCAGCGCAATGAACTGGGCCTGATTGACCGAATCAAGTTTGTTGTGGAGAATGATTTTCAGCGACTGACTTACACCGAGGCCATTGACATCCTCCGCAACTCTAATCCAAACAAGAAAAAGAAATTTCAATACCTGGTTGATCAATGGGGTGTCGACCTTCAATCTGAGCACGAAAGGTTCCTTGTAGAAAAGCATTTCAAAAAACCCGTTGTCCTCTATAATTATCCGAAAGACATCAAGGCATTCTACATGCGCCAGAATGAGGATGACAAAACCGTTGCAGCCATGGACGTGCTGTTTCCAGGCATCGGAGAAATTATTGGTGGCTCTCAACGGGAAGAAAGACTCGACAAGCTGGTGAACAGAATCAACGAGATGGGCTTACCCGAAAAGGATCTCTGGTGGTATATAGACTTAAGAAGATTTGGCAGCGCACCACACAGTGGCTTTGGGCTGGGCTTTGAGCGCCTCATTCTTTTCGTCACTGGAATGACCAATATCAGGGATGTAATTCCATTCCCACGTTTCCCCGGCAACGCGGAGTTTTGATTACCACGCGACACCACAATATTCCTGTTATCAAAACACAACAGGCGAGACATATGTTGACTAATACCTTTGTGTCCGATTAACTCTTAATTGATGGAAACTATCGAACTATCAGGAATCCTCGGGTTGATGGCTCTTGCGTGTATTACAGGTAATTTCATTGTTGGACTTTGCATCAAGTTCAACGCTCCCGTGAAACTGCCTTATCGATTGACATTTCTCGGTCTTCACAAGCTTACAGGATACTCGGCTGCCATTGCGATACTACTACATGTTGTCATCATCCCATTGGATCCAAAATCTGAGTTTACCTGGGGCGATCTGCTCCTGCCGATTTGGACTGTTCATCAACCATTGGCCAATACCTTTGGCGCCATTTCTCTTTATGCAATAGCATTGGTAGTGATCACTTCTTATTTCAAAGAGAAAATGAAATATGCGACCTGGAGAATCATTCACTTCACATCTTATTTCGCAGCAGTTCCCTTATTTGCGCACAGCATCATCACTGATCCTTTATTAAAGGACCGTCCCATAGACTGGATTGATGCAGAAAAGGTTTTTGTCGAGCTATGCGCCCTCGTTGTACTAGGCTTGATTGTTTATCGCTTCGGACTGAGGAAAGCAAAAACAGCCGCTGGCTAATCTCTATTTTACTGGCCTTCTCTTGAATGCCAACAACGGAATAGTTCCCTGATAGGCAAGCTTTCGTGTTACGCTTCGCGCGAATATTTTTTCAAAAAGATTGAGCTCATGAGTAAAGGTAGTGAGCAACTCTGCCTTCTTGTCTTTAATGTAGTTGTCAATCGCTACCGGCACATCCTCGTCAATCACGATCTCGAGTTTAATTTTATCGTAGTTGGCTTTGTCTACCAATCGTTGAACCTCTTCGCGTTTAGCATCCACTGTTTTATTAATGGCTTCCACCACGTGAACCATATGGATGGTAGAATCAAAAACACGGGCAAATGGAATAATTGTGTCTAATTCCTTCTGCACATTCTTCAAATCGGAAGCATACACCACATTCTTAAAGTTGGTAAACTCCGCTTTCTCCGGAATTGCGAGAACGGGTGCATTGCAAATATC
>DAORAG010000349.1:0-3668 GCA_035344095.1 Cyclobacteriaceae bacterium
AAAAGCTCAGAAGTTCGGATACATCGACTCGGACTTTATTCTGAGCAAGATACCCGACTATCGCAAGGCGCAGGATGAAATTGACCGACTTTCAGCATCCTGGCAGAAGGAAATTGAGGAGATGCAAAAGGGTGTGGAGGGATTGTACAATGCGTATGAAGCGGAACAGGTTTTGCTTACTGAGGAGATGAGGGAGGAGAGAAAGGCGGAAATTGAGCGAAAGGAAGCAGAACTGAAGGAATACCAGCGAAAGGTATTTGGTTTTGGCGGATTGTTTTTTTTGAAAAAACAGGAATTGATTAAACCTTTGCAGGATAAAGTATTTGAGGCGGTTGAGAAGGTGGCAAAATCGAATAGACTTGCAATAATTTTTGATAAATCAGGAGAACTAGTAATGATTTATACTGATCCCCGACATGACTACACCGACTTTGTGTTGGAAGAACTTGGGCTTGGGGATCCAAATGATCAGATCAAATAAACTAAATACAAACACAATAAGATGAGAAAGCTTTTTACGTTAATCCTATTGGGCATGAGCCTTTCAGCATTGGCTCAGAATCCTGTGCAAAAGATCGGATATGCCGATTGGGATTATATATTCAGCCAGATGCCGGACTACAAAGTAATCGAGGCTGAAATGAAAACTCATGGTGATCAATTGCAGAATCAGCTTCAGGCCAAATACAAAGACTACGAGACCAAATTGAAGGCCTACCAAGCCGGTGCTGCCACCATGGTGGACGCGGTCCGCAGGGATAAAGAAAATGAACTCACACAGCTTCAGGAAAATATCCAGAAGTTTCAACAAGATGCACAGGTCTCAATTCAGAACAAGCAGGATCAATTGATGAATCCTGTATTTACGAAGGTGGGTAAGGCGATAGAAGACGTTGCCAAAGAGCAAGGCTATTCTTTTATCATTAACCCACAATTGATTGGTGGTGGTGACATCCTGTTGTATAGTGATGAGAAGTATGACATATCGGATTTGGTTCTGAAGAAGATGGGCATCACTCCACAGCCAGCTGCGAATAAGACAAATTGATTTGTCAAACATAAATTTAGAAGAGACCCTGTCCTACAGACAGGGTTTTTTATTTACATTCAAAAATGCAAGCTCCTTTTCTCAAAGAAGGCATGATCGCGGGTGTCGTAGTGCCCTCCCGCAAGGTAGATCACAAGCTGCTCAAAGCAGGCTGTGAAATCATTGCCTCGTGGGGCCTGAGAGTTAAGCTTGGAAAATATTGCTTCAGTGAGACAGCTGAGTACCTGGCAGCACCTGATGAACAGCGCGCTGAAGATCTGCAGAATATGCTCGATGACCCTGAGGTTGATATCATATTTTGTGGAAGAGGAGGCTACGGAATGACGCGGATTCTGGACGCTTTGAATTTTTCGCAATTCCTTAGAAAACCAAAATACATTGTTGGCTTCAGCGACATCACGGCTCTGCATTTGCATTTAGCTAAGTTGGGCATGCAAAGTATTCATGGCCCCATGCCGACTCAATACAGTCGACAGGAATATGATGAATCAGTTAACTCGCTACGCAAACTTTTGTTTGGAGATGTTCAGCCTCTATACGCTGAATACTTTGCGCTGAACAGAACGGGAGAAGCATCGGGAAAAATTATCGGAGGAAACCTTTCCCTGCTGGCAGATTCGCTTGGCACAAGTTCTGAACCTGACACAGATGGTAAGATTCTCGTGATTGAAGAAGTGGATGAATATCTCTACAAAGTTGATCGTATGATCGTTCAATTAAAGAGAGCGAAGAAGTTGAATAGACTCGCTGGCTTAGTCATCGGCCACATGACCGACATGAAAGACACAGATTTTCAATTCTGTAGGTCAGCGGAAGAGCTGATTATTAACAATGTGAAAGAATTTGCTTACCCGGTAGCATTTCACTTTCCTATTGGCCACGAGGCACCAAATCTTCCCTGGATACACGGCTCGGAGGCTCGCCTGTCGGTGACTGCAGATCGATCAATACTTACTTTTTAAATTAGTTGTCGATAGAAAGAATGACCTCTTTCTGCGGCATTCGAATACCTAGCGCATATTTAAACTGCATCGCTCCGCCTTCCGTTTTTTCCATCACAGGTACTGTATAAAGCAGAGAGTCGGCACCAATTTTTTGCACATTATCCGAAAGCTCCAGGTTGGGATCGGCTGAGGTGTAGGCCTCGATGAGCTGCTGTTCAATTTGTAGAAGTAGCGAGTCACCTTGTTGAAGGGGGTAGATTTTTACGTGGTATTCAGATTCGAGTCGCCTTGTTGCCTGACTTTGATTTTCCATGTCAGTATGCTTTACCTCATCGGATATCTTGCGGCCGAGTTTAAATGCTGCATCCATTATTTCAGCCTCAGAAATCTTTTTGATTTGATTGGCTTCCATACCTTCTTTTAACTGCTTCTTTTGCTCATCACTAAGGGAGCCTCCACAACTTACCATCACCAAAAGACAGAGGGAAAGGATGTATTTCATAACATCAGGTTTCCTGCAAAGGTAGGCCTCGGAGGCTGGCACTCAAACTATTGGGCAGCAATAGGTGGGGTCGGGGCCGTTTGCTAACTTTGCCCCGCATTTTTCGATTATGATTAAAAAGCTTGAGGAAATAAGGCTTCGCTTCGAGGAAATTGGGCAGTTGCTGATGCAGCCTGAGTCTGTCAAAGACCAGAAAAAGTTTATGCAACTCAGCAAAGAGTACCGCGATCTGGAAAAGATTGTAGTGAAGTACAAGACATACGAAAACGTGCTTAATTCCCTTAAGCATGCCAAAGAGGTTTTAGAGAAGGAGAAAGACTCAGAACTGCGGGAGCTGGCGAAGATGGAGTTGGATGAGTTGGCACCAAAAAGAGATGAATTGGAGGAGGAACTAAAACTCCAATTGATGCCCAAAGATCCGAATGATGAGAAGAATGCCATCCTGGAAATACGTGCGGGAACAGGGGGAGACGAGGCTGCGATTTTTGCTGGGGATTTGTATCGGATGTACCAACGGTTCTGTGATCGCAGAGGGTTGAAAATGACCGTAATGGACGTCACTGAAGGAACGGCAGGAGGGTACAAGGAAGTAATAGTTACCGTTGAAGGAGATGGCGCCTACGGACTTTTCAAATATGAATCCGGGGTGCATCGGGTACAACGCGTACCGGAAACAGAGCAACAAGGGCGGGTTCATACTTCAGCAGCCTCGGTGGTGGTTCTTCCTGAAGCGGAGGAGGTAGATGTTGAAATCAATCCGGCAGATCTCGAATTTCAAACCGCGCGATCAAGCGGAGCCGGTGGACAGAACGTGAACAAGGTGGAAACCAAAGTCCAGCTGACTCACAAGCCCACCGGGATTGTCGTTACCTGCCAGGTAGAACGCTCTCAGCATGGCAACCGAGAAAGGGCATTGCAAATGCTAAGGGCCAAGCTTTACGAAATTGAAGTAGAGAAACAGAATGCCGCTGTAGGCGCTGCCCGAAAATCGCAGGTGCGAAGTGGAGACCGTTCAGAAAAAATTCGTACCTACAATTATCCTCAGAGCCGCGTAACAGATCATAGAATAGGATACACCCAACACAATCTCCCCTCTGTCATGAACGGAGAAATAGATAGCTTCATCGAACAACTGAAGATTGCGGAGAGTGCAGAAAAGATGATCGAGGCAAAA
>DAORAG010000350.1:0-3666 GCA_035344095.1 Cyclobacteriaceae bacterium
ACGGGGGTAGCAAGAGCGCAGATTCTCGGAAGCCGAATTTATGCAATGAGGATTTGGCTGAAGCCAGATCGCATGCGCGCCTACAGCATTTCATCAGAAGAGGTGATGGAAGCCATGATGGAGCAGAGTATTCTCGCCAGGCCAGGTCGTCTGGGACAAAGCTCAGGTAAGCAAGCTCAATCACTGGAATATGTATTGGCCTACCAGGACAGGTTTAACAAACCAGAACAATATGAAGAAATCATCATTCGTGCGAATGAAGACGGTGAGATCATCCACTTAAAAGACATTGCCGATGTTGAATTGGGTAGCCAGTTCTTCGATATCTATTCCAACCTTGACGGTCATCCATCAGCTTCTATCGTGTTAAAGCAAACGGTGGGAAGTAACGCATCCGAGGTAATTGAAAATGTTAAAACATTAATCGCTGAACTGAAAGGTGACTTCCCTCCCGGGATGGACTACAAAATCAGCTATGACGTGTCCAACTTCCTTGATGCCTCAATAGAGCAGGTATTGCACACGTTAAGAGATGCGTTTATCCTGGTGGCGCTGGTAGTTTTCATATTTCTTGGCGACTGGCGATCCACACTTATCCCCATTTTGGCTGTACCTGTGTCACTGGTCGGTGCATTCTTTGTCATTCAGATATTTGGACTTTCCATCAACCTGATCACCTTGTTTGCGCTTGTGCTGGCGATCGGTATCGTGGTAGATAATGCTATCGTGGTGGTAGAAGCCGTGCATGCCAAGATGGAGGAAAAGGTAATGACGCCTTACGCTGCCACGCAGGAGGTAATGCATGAGATCAGCGGTGCCATTATCGCGATCACGCTGGTAATGACTGCGGTATTCGTTCCCATCGCGTTCATGTCGGGCCCGGTGGGAGTATTCTATCGGCAGTTTTCCATTACCATGGCTTCGTCTATCATCATCTCAGGCCTTGTAGCGCTCACACTTACTCCTGTGCTGTGCGCAATCATATTGAAGAGCCCGCATAGCCATTCCAAAAAGAGAAACATCATCACCCGCCTGCTCGATGGATTCAACAGGATTTTCGAAAAAGTGACCGGACGGTACGTAGCACTGTTGCAACGCATTGCCGGAAAGCGTGCTTTGACATTCATTATCCTCGTTGGGTTTTGCCTTGGCATTCTATATATGAATAGAGTTCTGCCAGGTGGTTTTATACCTGGTGAAGATCAGGGTACGATTTATGCCATCATACAAACTCCTCCAGGTGCCACCCTGGAGCGAACAAATCAGGTATCAAGAGAGCTACAGGAAATTTGTGAAGAGATAGAAGGTGTTGAATCGGTGTCATCGCTTGCTGGTTATGAAATCATGACGGAAGGACGAGGATCCAACGCGGGTACCTGTTTGATCAACCTTAAAGACTGGTCAGAAAGGAAACAGTCGGTTCATGAAATCATGGAAGAATTGGAAGAGAAGACAAAAGACCTTGGCGCTATTATAGAGTTCTTTGAGCCTCCTGCTGTGCCGGGCTTTGGTTCATCGGGTGGATTCTCTATGAGGATGTTGGACAAAACCAACTCAACGGACTACCACGCTTTCGAAAAAATCAACAACGACTTCATGGATGAATTGCGGAAGCGAAAAGAGATCACAGGTCTGTTCACTTTTTTTGCTGCCAACTACCCACAGTATGAGCTCAAGATCGACAACAAGATTGCCATGCAAAAAGGTGTGACAATTGCCAATGCGATGGAGAATTTGAACATCCTGATTGGCAGTACCTATGAGCAAGGGTTTATACGTTTTGGTCAGTTTTTTAAAGTGTATGTGCAAGCTGCTCCCGAATACAGGAGGTATCCATCCGACCTCAGCAATCTATTTGTGAAAAATGATCATGGAGAGATGGTGCCCTACTCGTCATTCATGACGGTAACAAAAAGGCAGGGTCCCAATGAGATCACACGTTTTAACCTTTATAACTCTGCTTCTATCAGAGGGCAGCCAGCGCCAGGGTATACCACCGGTGATGCCATTGCAGCCATTAGGGAAGTGGCCAAGACGCTGCCACGAGGTTATGACGTTGCGTTTGAGGACTTGTCATACGATGAGTCGAGACGCGGAAGTGAGGCTTTGTACATATTCATCATTGTACTGGTGTTTGTTTACCTGGTGTTGGCCGCGCAATACGAAAGCTTCCTGCTTCCACTGGCTGTAATTCTTTCATTACCTGTCGGTGTATTCGGTTCTTTCCTGTTGCTCAAGTTTATGGGGCTGGCGAATGACGTGTACGCGCAGGTCGGGATCATCATGCTTGTAGGTTTGCTAGGTAAGAACGCAGTATTGATTGTGGAATTTGGCGTACAGAAGCACAGGGAAGGTATGCCGGTGTTATCAGCTGCTATTGAAGGTGCCAAAGTTAGATTCCGGCCCATCCTTATGACATCGTTCGCATTCGTGGCAGGGTTGATTCCACTCGTATTGGCGAGTGGAGCTGGAGCTATCGGAAACAGAACGATCGGTGGTTCGGCCATGGGCGGTATGTTGTTAGGCACAGTGTTCGGTGTAATTATTATCCCCGGGTTGTACTACACCTTTGGCAAGATGGTTTCCGGCCGTCAACTCATCAGAGACGAGTCGAGCGAATCACTTTCAGAAGAATACGTGCGTAAACGCGAGGAAGGAACACTGGCAAAGAACACGCGAAGGATTAATGCCATTATGAGACTATTAAGAATGCGGTCACGCAGCCGCAGAAACAACAACTAATACTGACGATAGAATGAAAAAAGGATTAATTAAAAACATCGGTATTGTTTGTTTGTGTTTAGGTGTTGGTGCCTGCACCATCCCGACATCGGTCCAGAAAACGGAAAATAACAATACACCTGAAGCGTTCCTCAATTCACAAGATACTGTCAATTCAGCCCAGATGCAGTGGAAGGATTTTTTTACCGACCCCTATCTGGTGGCTTTGATTGATACGGCACTCAGCAACAACCAGGAGTTGAACATTATTTTGCGAGAAATTCAGATCACGCAGAATGAAGTGAGAGCCCGCAAAGGAGAGTATCTTCCTTTTGTCGACATCGGTGCGGGTGCGGGAGTTGAAAAAGTGGGCAGATACACAAGTCAGGGAGCCAATGATGCCAATACCGAGATCAAGGACGGGGAAGAATTTCCGGATCCCCTACCCGATTTCATGTTTGGTGCTTATGCCTCATGGGAAGTGGACATCTGGAACAAGTTGCACAACGCCAAAAAGTCGGCAGTCTTTCGATACCTGTCATCCATAGAAGGGAAAAACTTTATGGTAACGCACCTCATTGCCGAGATTGCAAATTCATACTTTGAATTAATGGCGTTGGACAATCAGCTCGAGATTGTTCAACAAAACCTAACCATCCAGACGAATGCACTGGAGATTGTGAAAGTAGAAAAGGCATCGGCAAGGGTAACCGAACTTGCGGTTCGCAGGTTTCAGGCGGAAGTCTTGAAAAACCAAAGTCTTCAATACGAGATTCGTCAGAAGATCGTGGAGATGGAAAACAGGATCAACTTCCTCATAGGAAGATATCCACAACCGATTCAAAGGAACTCTTCCAATTTCAACAACCTGGTGCCCTCAACCGTATTTGCCGGTATCCCCTCACAGCTGCTGGCCAACCGGCCAGATATAAGACAGGCTGAGTT
>DAORAG010000351.1:0-3638 GCA_035344095.1 Cyclobacteriaceae bacterium
TGTTGAACGAATATTTCACCTGCTTCGGGAGCTTCCCTGTCTTCACCCAGGTGAGGAAGGAAGACTTTCTTCGAATAAGGCCACTCTTTGATTCTTTCCTTAGATCGTTCAATGGAATTTGCGGTTTGTGCTTCGATGGGATAACCCGCTGCCATCTGCATGGCAGGCGCTAAAACTTCTTTTAAACTCATCGTACCATATTCGGCAAGCATCGTCATCAGTCCGCCTGGTGTACCTGGAGTCACGGCTGCCAATGGACCAAATTGAGGAGGATACTTCATTCCCTTTTCTTTGAAGAAGTCGGCTGTGGCGCCAGTGGGCGCAACACCCAATGCATTAATAGCAATAACTTTTTTCGTGTTGGGGTTGTAGATCAATGCTTGCGTTTCGCCACCCCAGCTTAACACATCCCACATGGTGCAACCGGCAGCCAGCATAGCGCAGGCTGCATCTACGGCATTACCACCCTTTTGGAAGGTGATGGCTCCCGCTGTTGCGGATAATGGTTTACCAGTAATGGCCATCCAATGTTTACCATGTAACACGGGTTTCTGTGTCTGCTGAGCCAGCAGGGCAGCACTTATGCATAATGCAACGAGGAAGGTGACGACTTTCTTCATGATTAGTTCAGGTTTCATGTGAATATAGGGTGAATTCATGCATTGTGAAACGGGCAATAGGCTAAGCGGCTAATTTCAACCGCTGATGATGCCCAATGGCCTCTCGCCCAAGTAGGTTGGGATAATGATGTTATAGCCGTACCTTTGTAGCAATATTGTTAAAGGTGACACAGGCCCAAACCATAGCACTCTATCATCCATTACTTCACGGCATCGCCATGCGCTTTGTAAAGTGCAAGGCGGATGCAGAGGACATCGTTCAGGATACGTTTTTGAAGTGGCTATCCATTGACACCCAGAAAGTCAGAAATACGAAAGCTTACTTGATTAAGTCTGTGACCAATAACTGCCTCAACCACCTGGAAGCCTTGAAAAGAAAGAAAGAGGAATACATGGAAAGCATTCACCTTCCTGAGCTGGTTACCAAGTTCAAAGAGCTGGATTTCAGCCAGATAGACTTACATGTGGACCTGCAGGCGGCACTTAGCGTGATCCACCAGAAGCTTGAACCCCTGGAAAGAGCCGTTTTTGTGCTGAGAGAGGTATTTAACGTTGATTATGAGGCCTTGCAAGTGGTGCTGGAGAAGAAGAAGGAGCATTGCCGCCAGCTACTCAGCAGGGCCAAGAAGAAATTGAGCGATGAAACCAGCAAGATCCACATCGATTTCAACCTTAAGGCCGCCTGGATCGAAAACTTCAAAAAAGCCTGTGAAACCGGCCTTTCCACAGATCTCATTATGGCCTTGAAGCCATAAAAAGCAAAATACTTTACCTTTTCTGTCACAAATCACGCTCTTACTTGTCTTCACTAGTAAGCAGCCGGTCAAAATCGGCCTGCGAACCTAACTTAATAACCTAAAACCGAGATGACTACCATTCTCTTATTCTTTGTGGCACATTGGTATCTGTCACTGTTTTTCCAAACTTTCTTCCTTCATCGTTATGCCTCACATAAGGCATTCACTATGAACAAATTCACGGAGAAAGTATTTTTTGTATTAACCTGGATATTCCAGGGCTCCAACTACCTCAGTCCTTATGGATATGGTGTGATGCACCGCATGCACCATGCATTTGCTGACACAGAAGATGACCCACATTCTCCAAAATATGATGAGAGCATTTGGAAGATGATGTGGAAGACGAAGACGATCTACTCTTCGATTGCCAACGGCAAGTTCGTTCCCGAAAAAAGATTTACAGAAGGAGTACCGAAATGGGAGGCGTTTGACAAGATAGCGCGCTCATGGCCATCACGTCTATTTTGGGGTGCTTTGTATGTTGGCGTCTATTGGCAGTTTGCCGAATTCTGGTGGCTGTGGTTGTTGCTGCCAATGCAGTTTTTACTCAGCCCGATTCACGGAGCGATTATCAACTGGTTTGCACACAAATATGGTTACCGTAACTTTGAAGTAGGAGATACCTCACGTAATTTCCTTCCGGTTGATTTCCTGATGATGGGAGAGAGCTATCACAACAATCATCATAAGCACGGATCACGCCCCAACTTTGGTGGTATCCGTTGGCATGAGATTGATCCAACATACCTTGTCATTAAGTTGCTAAACAAATTTGGTGTTATTCAGATTACCCGACAGCGTGAACTGAAAATGGAGCCAGTAAGTAAAGCGGCATAACAGCCAAAAAAGAGATAAAAAAGGCGGTTCTGCAATTGAGATTAATGAATTCTCGCTAACTTGCGGGATTATTTAACATCATAATCACAAATGAAACAAGGAACAGTTAAGTTTTTCAACCGGACCAAGGGGTTTGGTTTTGTGCGGGAGGACGAGTCGAATGAGGAGTATTTCGTTCACGTTACCGGGCTGGTTGACGAAGTTCGTGAAAACGACAAAATCACCTTCGAGTTGAAAGAAGGTAGAAAAGGCATGAATGCCGTGAATGTACGAATAGCAGAATAAATTCTTTTATGAGTGCATACCAGGCCCTCCGAAATATCGGAGGGCTTTTTTTTGACATTTGGTTTTCTATTTTTGATGTTCGGCATGGATACGTTTACAATTACTAAGTGAGATTCGAAGAGTTTGGATTTGGACCAACCCTGCTTGATGGGTTGAATGCCATGGGGTTCAATAAACCTACGCCCATTCAAGAACAAGCCATTCCGGTGATTATGCAATCACGAGACGTGATCGCATCCGCACAAACCGGAACAGGAAAAACTGCGGCCTACTTGTTGCCCATACTGGAGGAGGTCAGCAAAAACCCAAGTCAACACATCAACACCCTGATCCTTGTACCTACGCGCGAGCTTGCCTTGCAAATCGATCAGCAGGTTGAAGGCTTTGGCTATTTCGTTGGCGTAAGTTCTATCGCTGTTTATGGAGGTGGCGATGGCACAAGTTGGGATCAACAACGAAGAGCGATGGAATCAGGCGCTGATATCATTATCGCTACGCCCGGGCGACTGATCGCATTGCTTGCCACAGGGGCGGTCAATTTCAATCAACTGAAACACCTTGTCCTGGATGAGGCCGATCGCATGCTTGACATGGGTTTTTATGAAGACCTGATCAAGATCGTTAATCAACTACCAAAGGACCGGCAGACGTTGCTGTTCTCGGCTACAATGCCACCGCGCATTCTTACACTGGCACATAAGATTCTCCGGAATCCAGAGCAGATTTCTATTTCCATCTCCAAGCCTGCTGAGGGTATTTTGCAAAAGGCATACATGTTGTACGACACACAAAAGGTGGAGGCACTGTCGTATCTACTCAATCAAGATCACTACAGCAGTATCATTATTTTCGCGTCTACGAAAGACAGCGTAAAGAAACTGGAGTCGATATTAAAACGACATGGTATCACGGCCAAAGCTTTTCACTCTGATCTGGAGCAGCCAGAGCGAGAGCACATTATGCGCGAATTCAAATCGAAGAAGATCACTACGATCATTGGTACAGATATTCTC
Organism: Cyclobacteriaceae bacterium; assembly: GCA_035344095.1. Lineage (GTDB taxonomy): Bacteria > Bacteroidota > Bacteroidia > Cytophagales > Cyclobacteriaceae > ELB16-189. The sequence goes on from DAORAG010000351.1 coordinate 3,556, forward strand.
GCAAGAGGTATAGACGTGGAAGGAATTGACCTGGTAGTCAACTACGATGCGCCACCAGACCCTGAAGACTACGTACATCGCAT
>DAORAG010000352.1:0-3625 GCA_035344095.1 Cyclobacteriaceae bacterium
TTGCAGTCCACTTTTACCTTGTCCACGGTAAATAACTGGAGTCAGATGAAAGGCGTTTGAGATATTATCTTCCGTGAGTACTTTCTCCTTTGATCCGCTTGCAATCAGTTGTCCTCCCTTGAGAAGAAATATTTCGTCACCAAAGCGAGCCGCAAGGTTGAGGTCGTGCACTACGCCAACCACTACGATATCTTTCTTTTCCAAAAGATCTGTGACCTTGTGCATGAACTGAAACTGGTAGTGTATATCGAGGAACGTGAGCGGTTCGTCAAGCAACAGATAGCGCAGTTGCCCTTCCACGGGATACCACAATTGCGTGAGCACGCGGGCAAAGTGAACGCGTTGTCGCTCGCCCCCACTTAGTGTGAGGTAGTTTCGTTCTGCCATGTCCTCCACTTCAAAAAACTTCATCGCCTCGTCACACGCTTGTTCATCGATGAGACGAGGAGAGCCTGTGAAGTGTGGATACCTTCCCATCATCACCACCTCCCACACCTTCAATGGAAATGCGAGGTCAATGTTTTGAGAGAGCACTGCTCTGATCTTTGCCATCTGAAGATCGGATAGTGAGCGTATATTGGATGATTGATAATTAACCTCGCCCTCATAGCGCGTGTTCTGCTTGCTCAGGACTTTCATCAGTGTTGACTTGCCTGCACCATTGGGTCCGATAATCAGGTTGAGTTTTCCTGGTACAAATCGTGCGGACACATCGTTCAGCAACTTTTTGTTGCCAGCAGTGACGGTTATATTCTTTGCTTCCAGCATATCAGAAGAAGTATTGTCTCTTTCTTAACAGGGTAATGAACACGGGAACACCTACCAATGAGGTGACGATGCCGATTGGCAGTTCTGCTGGTGCCAACAGCAATCGTGACACCAGATCGGCAAGGCTGAGCAGTATTCCACCTGCGAGTGCACTACCAATAATTAAAAATCTGTTGTCTGATCCATTCATCAATCTTAATAAATGTGGCACTACCAAACCCACGAAGGATATAATTCCCATGAAGGCGGTGGATACTGCTACCAACACCACATTGATGGCGATGATGATGATTTGTAAACGCTTTAAGTTAACTCCGAGTAATACGGCTTCTTCCTCACCCATCATGAGTGCGTTGAGTTGCTTTGCGTATCTCATAGCTACGAAGGTGCACAAGATGGTGACTGCTCCAATAATCGAAACTGAAATCCAGTTGGCACCGGATAGCGTGCCCAGGTTCCAGAAGGTGATGGAGCGTGCCTGGGGATCACGTGCGAGATAGGAAAGAAAACCTACTCCACTTAAAAATAAGGCATTGATAGCAAGACCCACCAGCAACAGGGTGACGATTGAACTCTTTCCGGTGGAACGATTCTGTGCCAGAAGAAAGACGCAGACTGTGGAAATGGTTCCTCCCAAACATGCGGCTAATGGCAAAGTCCATTCACCAAAATGAACTTTGATTACTGCACCCAGGACGAAGTACAATGACGCACCAAACGCAGCGCCACTGGACGTGCCAATCAATCCCGGTTCAACGATGGGATTGCGGAAGAGTGCCTGCATAAGAACACCAGCCACCGCAAGACTTGCTCCTACCAACACACCGGCCAGCGCACGCGGCAGCCGAATCTGAAAAAATATTCTCTCTGTCAGGTTGAGGTCACCATCGGTCATCCACTTGAAGAGTGAAGATTGGATTTCGCTCCAGGAGATGGAGATGGCTCCAAGCTTAAGCGAAAAAACGAACGTGATAAACAACAAGACACCAAAAACAGGAATCCAGCGATTACCTCTGTTACTGAGCTTGCTCATCTTTGTGAATTAGTTCCTGCAATCGCAGAATAATCTCACCCGTGCGCGGTCCCAGGTACACCATATCATGTTCCTCTACGCGATAGATACGATTGTTGAGTGCTGCTTTCGTGCCTGCAACTCCAGGAAGTTGTTTGATTTGTTCGGGTGAACCCAGTCGATCGAAACCGAAGTCCGTCAATAAGATCACATCAGGATTCGATTCAGCAATGACTTCTGCCGATAGTTGCATCATCCCACGTTCTCCGCTGATCGGCACCGTTCCACCAGCCCATCGGATCATGTCTGCACCGGTACTGTTTTCCGTGAGTGTGAGATATACGTTGTTGGCACGTCCGTAGTGGATGATGACTACACTTGGAGTGGTTGTGTACTTCGCTTGTGACTCGAGGGCAGTCTTCATGTCTGCATCCAACTTGGCGTTGAGCGAGTCGGCTTCTTTCGTTCTGTCAAAGTACTTACCCATTTCGGTTACCAATGCCTTTGCGCTCTCGATGTCGTTGCCCTTCGATTCGAAAACATGCATTGGAATCTTTAATTCTTCCATCTGAGTCATCACATGTTCTGGCCCAACATTGTTGTCGTGGATGATCAGTGTTGGCTTCATTGACAAGATTCCCTCTGTACTCAAGGCGCGATGATAGCCTACGGTAGGCAGGTCTTTTATTTCGGGCGGATAGGTACTGGACAAGTCAACAGCAACAAGGTTTTGTTGCGCGTTGAGCGCGAAGATGATTTCATTGTATTGTTTGGCAATACAAACAATTCGCTCTTCATTTTCTGTCTTTTCGTCCTTGTTGCCGAACCTTCCACAGGATGACATCAACGAGAGCGAAACAAGTAGCAATAATGCATTCTTCATATCTAAGATTTTAAGAAAGAGGGCGACACAGGGCCGCCCTCCATTTGTCAAAATATATATTTTAGGTTGACTCCTCCAAAGTAGTTCGCTTTATCCGGAGCGGGGATGTAGGCATCGGCCAATTGGTTGATGAACACCATATAATAATATTGCTGACCGGTAAGATTGTTTGCACCGAAGTAGGCGTCAACATCAAAATGATCGGACAAGACTTTGCGGTAACCAACCTTCGCATTCACCAAGCGATAAATATTGGACTCAAAGGCATCATCAGAAGTGATTGGCATTGCATCTTTGAATGAGTAATTGACATTGCCATAAAAACCGCTGTTGGTCGCAACATCCACACCGAGGTTCGCCACGATAGGCGAAACACCTGCAACCGGATTTCCACTGTAGTCAACAGATGAAGGCTGTCCTCCCACGATCGATTCGTATCTGAAATCCTTGTAGTTGAAATCAGAGTAAGTCAGGTTGGCAAAAGGGCGCACCATTTTGAATGTGCCTTCGTTGGATTGAATCAGGTTATAGGTGGTAGAAATCTCCAGACCTCTGTTTTGCTGGCTACCGCCATTAGCAATGTATGTGTAAGCTGTTGTTGTTCCATTTAATGGCACAGCAACTGATGTCATCTTATCGGAAAACTCAGCATCAAAGAATGCAATCTGATAGTTCAACTTACCATCCAACAACGATCCTTTTGTTCCGATCTCAAACTGATTGCCGACTTCAGGCTTCAATCCTGTGTTTAGTTGCCCTGTAGTAGAGATCACAATGTTGGAGCCAACGGGAGCCTTGTAGCCCTTGCTATAGGATGCATAGGCGGAGAATGAACTATTGAACACTTTATTAATCGCAAAGTGAGGTGACACCAGGTGATCGTAGGTAATCTCGTAGTGCGTAGGTCTTCCACCAGAAGGCCTGTTGTTAGCGGCAGAATAAACGCGATCATCGAGTTCTAT
>DAORAG010000353.1:0-3613 GCA_035344095.1 Cyclobacteriaceae bacterium
AATGAAAAACCCAAGTCTTGGGCAGAAGAGGTAGTTTTATAAAAAATGGATCAAGAAATAGAGCCAGCTATTCAGCTGGCTCTTTGCATTCAGCTATGCAAGTAATAAACACGATCCTTCCCCCCATGCACGCGCTCAATGCAAGTGACTCTTCCCAACTTATTGTCACTTTCTTTCCGGCTACAAAATCGAAATAGTACATCGGGTCTTCCTCTCTGGAGGGTGCCTTAATGTAAGTCCTTAGCTCAGGCTCAAGACGGCTCCCATCTTCAAGTTCAAACATCAGCCCACATCCATCCAGACCAGTCGCATCTACCACGGTTGCCTTCGTGCCGCAGCCTTTACAAATTTCGTTGTCGGCCTGCCGTCCGCATTGGAACAGACTGGTCAACAAGACGAATGCGATTAACCCTTTCATACGTTGTATTTTACTCTTTGACACATACTCCTGCCAATTGGTTGGAAATGATTTAAATTGATCTAATATTTTCATGTGCCGTAAGGTTGCGGTCGTGAAGGTTAAAAGAAAATCTTGATCGATCTATGAAAAAATTATTAGTCTTTTTCGCTGCGCTTTCGATTTTGAGCAGCGCTTTTGCACAAAAGAAATCCAAACTAAGCGCCAACAAACAAGCCGTAATTCAGTCGGTTGAAACTAAGAAAAATGAACTCACTAATCTTAGTGATGAGGTTTGGCGTTATGCCGAGGTAGCATTTCAAGAAACCAAATCATCAAAGGCACTTGCGGACTACGCGGAATCAAAAGGCTTCAAGGTGGAGAGAGGAGTTGCGGACATACCGACAGCATTTGTTGCAAGTTACGGTTCTGGGAAGCCAGTCATTGGAGTATTAGGCGAGTTTGATGCACTGCCTGGCATCTCTCAAAAAGCCCAGCCAACGAAGGCGGCTTATCAGGAAGGAGGGGCAGGTCACGGTTGTGGTCACAATCTTTTTGGCGTTGGAAGCCTTGGAGCTGCATTATCCATTAAAGAGCTTATCGAACAGGGAAAGCTCAAGGGGACAATTAAGTTTTTTGGAACTCCAGCTGAGGAGTCAGGAAATGGCAAAGTTTACATGGCGCGCGCTGGCTTGTTCAATGACCTTGATTTATGCTTCGATTGGCATCCAGGTACACACACGGAGGCTGCTACGCAAAGCTCAACTGCGTTGGTAGAGTATCACATTGAATTTTTTGGAAAAGCGTCTCATGCTGCAGGGGATCCCTGGAATGGAAGGAGTGCTCTTGATGGACTTGAACTATTCACGGACGGAATCAACATGTTGCGTGAGCACATCAAGCCTTCTTCAAGAATGCACTATGTCATTCAAAATGGAGGTGATGTGCCGAACGTTGTCCCCGAATATGCGAAGGCATGGATTTGGATTCGCGATTCAAAGAGAGAAGAGATGGACAAGATCGTTGAGCGCATGAAGGATATCGCAAAAGGAGCTGCACTCATGGCGGGAGTTGAATCGAAGGCTACACTGCTCAGCGGCACCTATGAGATTTTAGTAAACAGAACTGGTGCGGAATATATGCATCGAAACCTGGAAGCACTCGGACCGATAACCTACACTGATCAGGAAATAGCATTTGCTAAAAAAATTCAGGAGATCAGCGGTGTACCGCAAGATGGTTTGGATGGATCAATTGGACGTTTGCGTGAACCTTCAGACCTCACAGGTGGAGGTTCGACAGATACAGGAGATGTAAGTTGGGTTGTCCCTACCATCAGAATGACGGCAACAACAGGTGCACTAAACGCACCATGGCACTCTTGGGCTGAAGTAGCTTGCGCGGGTATGTCCATTGGCCACAAAGGAATGCTGCAGGCGGCAAAAGCAATGGGAATGACGATAGTAGACGCCTTCGAAAACGAAAAACTTCGTACAGATGCTCGCGCTGAATTCGATGAGAGAAGGAAGGGCCACACCTACAAAGCTTACTTGTCAGACGGACCTCCACCAATTAAATCAGGCAAATAAAAAACAACGATATAATTACTATGAGAAGATTCTTTCTAAAACTCCTATTGGTTCTGCTCATACCGGCTACCTGCTTAGCGCAGAACGGAACGAAGCCCATTGTAACGTCTGATGTGATGAAGTTGGCCACGGCCGATCAAATTGATATTTCGCCCGATGGAACACGTGCCGTGATGGTGGTAACACGAAAAGCAGTTCGTAAGGAAAAGGAATATTATTACACGCGCCACCTCTACATGGTCAACCTCAGCGGAGGAGAACCTGTGCAGTTGACATTTGGTGATAGAAATGATGGACAGCCCACTTGGTCGCCCGATGGAAAGAATATCGCATTTGTGAGAAGAGATGGAGATGCTTCACAGATTTGGATTTTACCTGTTGGGGGAGGGGAAGCTTATGCGTTTACAAAAGTGAAAAGTGGAGCTTCACAGCCGGTGTGGTCGCCCGATGGGAAGAAGATTTTGTTTTCATCAAACATTCCTGCTCATGACATCAGTGGGGCTCCGGGCTGGGCAAATGAAAGACCAGGTCGTGCTTATAACGATGAACCCAACTGGCTCGGAATGAAGGATGATGAAAAGAAGGGTGTAAAAAGTTCACCTGATGGCTCCCTGGAAGAGATCCGAGCATGGCTTGCGAAGAACGCCAGTGAGAAGAATCCGCGAGTACTAAACCGCCTTCAATTTCAAGGTGAGAATGATTTACAGCCTGAAATGAGGTTCAGTCATTTATTTGTCGTTCCGTTCACAGAGGGAGCAGAGGCAAAACAAATTACGAATGGCTTTCAGAGTTTCAGTAGCCCAGCCTGGTCACCGGATGGTGCTAAAATTATCTGCACCTCCGAGTCGCCTTCCGTTGAGCCAGATGCCAACAGAAAAAATTCAGTCTGGTTAATGAATGCAGATGGAAGTGAACTGAAAGAGTTTATCTCTTTTCCAGAATACCCCGCGTTGGGCGCTCAATATTCTCCTGATGGGAAGTCTATTTTGTTTTTGACAAGAAGCGGTCAGGATTTTTTGAGAGGCCAGTTTGAATTGGCGTTGATGCCTGCAACAGGAGGAAAGCACACGACACTTACAGATGACTTTGACAGAGATGTGTCATCACCGATATGGGCTGCAGACGGCAAGTCAATTTATTTCACGGCCTCTGCAGAAGGAGATATTCCATTGTACAACATTTCCACAAAAGGAGGCAAGCCGACTGTTGTTATCGGCAATGATAAGGGAGTGATGGACTACGATGTAAGCGGAGACAAAATCGTATTTGCTCAAACGGAAATCATCAACCCTTGGGATGTATACACATTCAATACAAAAGATAAAAAGACAACTCAACTTACAAGGTTGAATGAGTCGTGGCTGAAAGAAAAGAAGGTGATTACGCCAAAGGAATATTGGATCACTCGACCAGATGGCGTGAAAGTTCAATATTGGGTAATGGAGCCGGTAAATCGCAAAGATGGCGTGAAGTATCCTACGATATTAAATATTCATGGAGGACCAACCGCTATGTGGGGGCCGTCAGGATTTTCCATGTGGCATGAGTTTCAGATGCAGGTAGGTTGGGGTTACGGACTCGTATTCTGTAATCCAAGAGGAAGCGGAGGCTATGGGGAAGATTTCAA
>DAORAG010000354.1:0-3605 GCA_035344095.1 Cyclobacteriaceae bacterium
CCTACCAATACCGGTGTGCCCACGGCACCAAAGGTTACCGCTGTGCTCTGCACCATCATACCCAGCATTACAGCAGTCAAAGCCGGAAAACCAAGTGCCAAAAGCAACGGTGCTACAATCGCTGCTGGCGTGCCGAATCCAGATGCGCCTTCGATGAACGATCCAAAAAGCCAGACGATGATCACCACCTGTATACGCCTGTCATTACTAATATTAGAAAAGCCATTTCTTATCACTGTCATTGCACCGGACTGCGTCAGGAGGTTCAGCAATAGTATCGCTGCAAAAATGATATACAGGATATCTAATGTGATGAATATACTTTGAACGCAACTCGCTATCAGGTCAATGAGTGGAATCCCCCAAATGAAAAAACCAATCACCGAGGTCATGAAAAATGCCACAGGCATGGTCACCTTAGCTGGTAACTTGAACCCAACGAGCATCACGCCTGCTGTTAATATGGGTAGAATGGCAAAGAAGGCAAGAGCTGAAAGTGACATCTAAATTTGGTATGCAGTGGTAATTAGAAATCAGACATTATTCATCAGCTATTGGTCTCACTACTTCAACCCAGTGCTTCGCCTTCACTCCCGTAAAATGTTCTATCTGGTGACGACAGCTAAATCCATTGGCTACCAATGTCGTTCCTTCTTTCATTGCCCGAACTTGCGGGAAGAGTATACTCTCTCCTATCTTCTCTGACAGCTCGTAATGTTCCTTCTCGTAACCGAACGATCCAGCCATACCACAACAACCGGACGGTATCTCACTAATTGCGTGACCGTTCGCCTGAATGGTTTTCTTCATTGCAGCTGTGCCGTACAAGGCCTTCTGATGACAATGCCCGTGAATTGAAATATTACCAGCTATTGAAGACAGTTTCATATCCAAATTGCCGCTGTCCATTTCCCTTTGTAAGAATACATCGATCATCATCACCCCTTCTTTTAGTTGTGATGCTAATGCCTGATCATCAATCAGGTCGGGAAGATCATCATTCAAGGCAGATGCGCAACTGGGTTCACATACTACCACTTTCAATCCCTTACTCAGGTACACTTTCAAACCATCCAAGGTCTTCTGGCCCTGTTCCTTTGCTTCTTTCAAAAAGCCATGCGATATCTTCGGACGCTGACAGCACCCCACATTGGCCAGGATAACTTCATAGCCACAGGATGTAAGTAACTCAAAAGCTGAGATACCAATGTTGGGTTCGTGGTAATTGAGATAAGTGTCGGCAAAGAGTACCACCTGTTTGTTACTCTTGCCCTGGTGCTTGCCGTTCTTTTCAAACCATTTATAGAAAGGCTCAGGTGCATAGTCTGGCAACACTCTCTTTTTTTCAAAGCCAGCAAGGCTATCCATCGCAGAACGAAAGAATCCGCTGCGCTGAATACCATTAACCAACGTGGCCAACCCACCTGAAAATCGTTTTGAGGCCTTCGCTGAGTCACGAATTAATCGATCACGCAAAGTAGTGCCGTGCTTTTCATAAAAAAGTTGCTGCACATCACTCTTCATCTTTGCCATGTCCACATTGCTGGGGCATTCCGACTTACACGCCTTACACGACAAACAAAGATCAAGCGCCTGGTGTAAACGCGGACTTGCCAGTCCCATGTCATCCAGTTGATTGGACATTGCCATACGAAGTGCATTTGCCCGACCGCGAGTAGAGTGCTCTTCATCTCTGGTTGCCCGGAAGCTGGGACACATCGTGCCACCCATTGTCTTGCGGCACTCACCTACACCAGTACACATGTGCACCGACTCGCTGAAATTTCCCTCCTTGCGATAGTGAAACTGAGCAGTCACCTCCGAGTCTTTATAGGTGGCCCCATATTTAAGGTTCTTGTCGATGGGTTCAGCATCAACGATCTTACCTGGATTCATCAGGTTCTTTGGATCAAAGAGCCGTTTCACTTCCTTGAACGCATTATACAATTGTTTGCCGAAGAACTTCTCATTGAACGGGCTGCGCACCATGCCGTCACCATGCTCACCGCTCCATGCGCCTTTGTATTTCACTACGAGATCGAAGGTGTCATTGGCTATTCCCTTCAGTTTCTCAATGTCTTCCTGCTTGCGCAAATCAAGAATCGGGCGCACATGAATCAAACCCACGCTGGCATGCGCATACATCGCTGGAAATGTTCCATACTTCTCGCACACCTTAACAACTGAGTCGATATACGCTGGCAAATGTTCAATGGGTACCGCAGCGTCCTCAATAAAGGCCAATGGTTTAGGCCCACCCGTCATTCCCATCATCAGTCCAAGCCCTTTTTTCCTTACCAATAATACTTCATCGTACTCTTTTCCTTCGCCATAAATGGGATAAGCATGTCCTTTACCCAGGCGCTGAAGGTCATCGGCCATTTGCTTCGGGCGATCAAGCACCTGTTGTACGTCATCGTCATAAAACTCGACCAGCAGAATTGCCCCGGGGTTGCCGTGAATGAAATGACAGTATTGTTTTGTAGTCAGGTTTTCTCTGCTCAGTTTTATCACCGTCTCATCAATGATCTCAACGGCAGCAGGTTTATATTTTAATATGTCCGCCACGGTGCCAATGGCATCTAAAAATGTTTTGAAGTGAAGGGCACAAACAGATTTATGTTTAGGGAGTGGCTCAAGGTTTAGTTTTAATTCTAGCGTGACCGCCAAAGTTCCCTCACTTCCGGTGATCAGTTTGGCAAGATTCCAATCCGCAGTATTCGTAAATTCATCCAGATTATATCCGCCTACCCTTCGCATTACTTTAGGGAAACGCTTCTCCACCTCCTCTGCTTGCCCTCTTACCAGTGACCTGAATTTCTTATATATCTCACCTTCGCGATCATTCTTGCTTTCGATTTGAGAATACTCCTCAGGCGAAGTTTTCTTCAAATGCATTTCCGTGCCATCCGCCAAAACAACGTGTGCTTCCAATACATGGTCAACGGTTTTGCCATAGAGGATGCTCTTCATTCCAGAGCTGTTGTTGCCGACCATTCCTCCCACATTCGCTCTGCTGCTTGTGGCTGGGTCAGGTGCGAAATGCAGATTGTACTTCTTGAGTTCGGCATTGAGTTCGTCTCTTATCTTACCGGGTTGAACTCTCACCCACCGTTCCTCGGCATTAATTTCAATCACCTTGTTAAGATGTTTGGAGAAGTCGAGGATCATTGACCGACCCACGCTTTGACCCGCGAGGCTCGTTCCGCCACCACGAGGTAGAATCGAAACGTTGTGCTCGTTGGCGAGTTCTACCGCTTTTTTCACGTCCGCCTCAACAGTTGGAATAACTACTACTACAGGGCGAACCTGGTATATACTCGCATCTGTGGAATACATACCAAGTGAATAGGCGTCATCAAGGACTTCACATGTCAGCGCCTGACGTAAAAGATTAGCGAACGATTTGGACGTTGTATCGGAAGATGTAAGAGTTGAGGTCACGGGCATACGAAGATTTAAAAATCAATTTAACCCAAATTATGCATTAGAGCATAATTTGCCCGGAGGGCAGACGAAAGCTACGCTTTGTCTGGGTTAAACCCTGACAATGTCGATGTTACCATCAGCATTCGTCAATATGCGATAGAGTGTTTTGTTCGAAG
>DAORAG010000355.1:0-3599 GCA_035344095.1 Cyclobacteriaceae bacterium
GTATTGCGACCATCACGCTCAACAGACCTGAAGTTTACAATGCTTTAAATGATGCGATCACCTACGAATTGCAGGATGCGTTTAAGCAGGTAGCACGCGATGCCGAGGCAAGGGTAGTGGTGTTAACGGGGGAGGGGAAGGCGTTTTGTTCGGGACAGGATTTAAAAGCCGTGTCCGGATCTGAGAAGAGATCATTTCTCCAGTCGCTGCATAAGCGATATAACCCATTGATTACGCTAATGCAGACGCTACCAAAGCCAATCATTTGCCGGCTTAATGGCGTGGCTGCAGGTGCTGGTTGTTCTATCGCACTTGCTTGCGACCTTATCATTGCCGCGGAGGAGGCTACGCTGATTGAAGTCTTTATCAATATCGGACTCGTTCCTGATTCTGGTTCATCTTATTTTTTACCAAGAATAGTTGGAAGGGCCAAAGCGTTTGAAATGTGTACGATGGGTAGTCGTATTAAAGGAAAAGAGGCTGAGGCTTTGGGCTTGGTAAACAAGGCCGTGCCTGCCGATCAACTTGATGCTGTTGTTGCTGAGTATGCCAATTATTATGCAGGAGCGCCAACCAAAGCAATCGGACTTATCAAAAAAATGTTGAATCGCTCTACTTCATCTTCGCTTGAAGAGATGCTCGATTACGAGGCCTACTGTCAGGAAATAGCTGGGAGTTCTGCTGACTACAAAGAAGGTGTTGCTGCGTTTCTCGAAAAACGCAAGCCAGCTTTTCTGGGAAAATAATTTTTAGAAACCGTTGATTGAAATACCTGCGGTAAAGGTATTCATGACTGTCTTGTTCGGGCCTTCATCTTTTTTGAAGAGACTGGACGAGTTGTACATGAAGAACCAATTGAATCCACCGATGCCGATACGCGTGTAGAGTCCGTAGCGGATGTTATTCAGTCCATGATTTTGTTTGTCTTTCACGATCTTGGTTTCACCATCCTGCTTGTATTTTATTTTAGTGAACGAGTCTAGCAGGACACCAAACCTACCACCTACAGCTAGATTAAAGCTTCTTGAAATATCATCGGGTCGTGAGTCAAACCGTAGTTCAACGGGGATATCAAAATAATTGGCCACGATCATTGATTTCGTTGTGCCTGGATAAAGTATTGAGGTATCTGCGAGCACGAGGCCATAGGTGCCATCGGCTCCGGGTTTTGAACTCAAGGTATAGTTATTGGTCATTTTGAATCGCTCAAAACCCAGACCCATACCGGGTACGAGGCTAAAATTGGAATGGGCAATACGTATGGGATATTGATAGTAAAGGTTTAGTGTGCGCGATCCCCAAAAGCCGGTATCAAAATCTCTGGGCGCGCTTAGTCCGCGATTTACTCCGATGTCAACTAAAAAAGAGCCAGGCAAGTTGATGCGAGTTACTTTTTTGGTAGTAGTCTCCTGTGCGAAAACTGAAACGCAAACTCCAATCGATAAAAAAACTGCTGCAACGCTTCGAATCATGGTCCTGTCGAATTATAAAAGCCTCAAAAATAGGGGATTTGGGTACACCCGCCAAAACGTTCTTTGGCTGAAAGATTTTATTCTTTTACATTTGCGATCCCATAGCCTCGGGGTAACACGCCTGGGGTGAGCAAGGGCCTGTAGCTTAACTGAATAAAGCATCTGACTACGGATCACCTGCCTGCCGCAGGCAGGGAAGACTCGGGGTTTGAATCCCTGCAACACTTGACCTTAACCTTTCTGTACTACATCTACATAATAAAAAGTCAAAGGTCGAATCGACTCTACAAAGGAATGAGTGAGAGTCCGGAAAAAAGACTAGAAGCTCATAACGGAGGTAAGGTAAGGTCGACTAAGGGATTCAGGCCTTGGAAAATTGTGTATACAGAAAAATTTCGGACACGAGAAGAGGCTCTTGAGCGGGAGAAATTTTTGAAAACAGGTCAAGGAAGAGATTTTGTCAAATCGCTTGACTTATAAGAGGGCGATTTCTTAGGCTCTTTGGTTAGTAGACTTTTTGATTTAACTTTGCGCATTCAATCACGCAGGTGATTGATATTCTTGATTGAAGGGCCTGTAGCTTAACTGAATAAAGCATCTGACTACGGATCAGAAGACTCGGGGTTTGAATCCCTGCAGGCTCACGAAAAAATAAATCCCGACCGAGAGGTCGGGATTTATTATTTATGGGTTGGTCAGAGGTTTAGATCCCAGGCGGCTTTCATTACAATTATTATGCCGTCCAACTACTGAACTTCTTCCTGAAATAGAACAGTGAAAGAATGATCAGGCCACTTCCAAGTATCGAAATCACATATCCCGTTGACATGAAGAAGTTCAGCCAACTCATGTTCTTTTGCCCAAACGACTTGTAGATTAATACGCTCAGGCTTCCCACATATCCAACCGAGTCTGCGAGGTAAATTAGAAATCCCACCGTACTCACATACTTGAAAGCTGCAATTATACGATCAAAGAAAATACTGTTGAACTGGATGTAGCCAAAGTACAAACCCATTCCTACCATGATCATCCAGGCTGGGGCGCCAATCCACTCTCGTTCAAAGGCAAACGTGCCAACGCCTACCAAAATCATCCCGAACAAAACGATGAGGTGATTGATCATCATGGCCTTGTAGTTGTTTTTGATCACCATGAGACTACCGATAACTACTAAGACAACAATTGTTACAGGCACCTCAGTGGCAGTAAATATTGAGGGTTGCCCACCGTAGCCTAACTCTACCCAGATGTCGGCAGCAAAATTATCGCGCAGGTCGCGAAAAATGGTGAGCATCATATAGGTAAGCACAAGTAGCACGAGCCCAGGAGCAAAGGTGAGCGCAAATTTCATTCTGTCCTTACCCATCATGGGTAATCTTTTTGTTCGGAGTCTCTCGTCTTCTTCGCTAGGTGGTGGAATCTTATCAAGAAGCCAAAGGAAAATTAACATTGGCACATAGAATATCAATGAAGAAACAAATGGCATCCACATCTCCGACACACCCCAGTCCACCATTACGAAACTTGCGACAGTTTTCGCAAATCCTGAGGCGAAAATGAAACTCACTGATAAGCTCGCTCCCAGAACTTCAGTAAATTTTCTTCCTTCGAGATATCCAAACATTAACCCCCACACCATTCCTAACGGAAGTCCATTGAGAAACATAAACACGAGATTGTAGGGTGGAGGTACCAGTCCGAACCCTAACCATGCGAACATTGAAAAGGTGAGCGCCATGAATATTCCTCTGCCTCTGTTATCGCTACCTGATTCAGAAACGACCTTGATGCCGATGAACTTGGAAATCATATAGCCGACCGCTTGCGAGATAACCATCCATATTTTGTAGTCGCCTCCAAGAAAAGTAAAGTCAGAGTAGATTCCTGCGCCAAATGTTTTTCTCACCGAGAAAATACAAGCGTAGGTCAGAAACGCCAATGCAGAGGTATAGAATGCAAAAGTGAAACCGCTTGATTTTTTAAGCCATCGCGTGATGCTGTGTTCGCCTTCCTGGATTGTGGTCATCGTTGGGTGGATTCTATAACGCCCAACAATATGCCTAATTTTTTAACCTAATGGTAATAATCCTTCTGACGAGGGTCGAGAAATTACAGAGAAGGTGA
>DAORAG010000356.1:0-3593 GCA_035344095.1 Cyclobacteriaceae bacterium
ACAAACGCACCCCAGTAATAAGGATCTTTGTACTTAGTCATCAACTGAGTTTGAGCCAGCTTAAAAGCCTTGAGCTTGTTGTTGGTCTTAGCCCAGTTCGTATAGAAGTTTGTCATTAACGCCTGCGTGGCCTCGTCATCTACCTTCCACAGACTCATAATTAACGCATTGGCTCCAGCCACCTGGAACGCACGTTGAAGACCATACACACCTTCACCAGCGCGAACGTCACCTAATCCAGTTTCACATGCGCTCAGGATGATAAGATCAGTTCCTTCCAGTGAAAGGTTCATCGCTTCATAGGCCGTCAACACACCATTATCATTGCTTTCAAGGTCGGGTATTGCATGTCCGCTTATTGTTTTTGATGCACCAGCCAGCAGAAGGCCAGAACGAAGCAGCGGATTGCTCTTTGCATTTTCAGCACTTACACCTACTGCCGATCCACTATTAACATCACCATCTGCAAGGAAGTAGCCATGCGTGGCTATGTGCATCAGATAAGGGCCTTTTACCGCCTTGATATTTTTCTCCGATGCCTGCCCTTCGGACATTGCTGTCACTGCATAGCCATTTGCTTTCAATATCTTAGTCACAGTAGCCAACTCCACCTTAGTGCCAGGCAAGGCAGCCACCGCATTTCCACCGTAATCCGGGAAGCCTAATAAGAATGCATCTTTTTTAGGAGTTCCAGCCTTTTTATTCTTGATCGCAATCAAATCTTTTGAGTTACCCAGCACCACCATGTCGTAGCGGTTCAACACGTAATCCGCATCTGGCTTCTTCAGTGTACTTACGTTGATCTGATTATAAACACCATCGGGAGAAAAGTAAACGGTCTTCTTCCCAGCTAATAAAGGATCAATCTTTGACCAATACTGGTCGTAGGAATACGAGTCCTCTGTGCGCTGTTGTATTGAGTTTTTATAAAACTTCGAATAACGGGTTTCAAGTTGGTCACCGTTCTCTAGCACAACCAGTTTAGGAACAGTTGCTCCACGCGTTAGCACCAACATGGCATACCTGGAGTTGTTGGTTAACATCTTGTCAAAGCCATGCATACGAATGATCTCAACCACAGCTTCGGTATCAGTGAGAAGTGACGTCACCTGAGGCAGGGTTATCTTTTCTGTTGCATACCCTTCTGAGAAGTCTTTAGATCGCTCCGACAGTGAACGCTCTAACTGGTTAGCCTGGTTCTCCAACGAAGAGAGACTGATATTCTGTTTTGTCAATTCTTCTTTTGAAAGCGCATAATACCTTGCCAAGGTCTCCTTTTGGGCAATCCATGACAAGTAATCGTTGATTAATTTTTGATCGCCACTGGCTAGAATAGTCTGCTTGATCTTGTTTGTGGAACTTAAAAGCAAAGCCTTTGTGGCAATCTGGTAGTTGTACAAATCTGCCAGCATCTCGTTGTCAACAGCACTTGCATCGATGGCGTAGTTGAAGAATCTTTGGAAGCGAGGCTGCAATACATCCCAATACTTTGTCTTTTCCGCCTCACTCATCGGTGGAAAGTACTGATTGATAAAGTCGAGTGACTTTTCCATTGCTTCAGCGTAGTAAGTTTTGGCCTTCGCGAAGTCATTTTTCTTCCAATACAAAATGCCCAGGTCCTCCACAGACTTTACATAGTCGGGATGATTGGCACTCAGGACACTTAGGCTAATTTCTCTCGATTTTAACAATGCTTTCTCTGCATCGTCAAAGCGAGAATTCATCCGATAATAGTTGCCGAGATCATTCAACGTCTTTGCGTAAGCAGCGTTGTTCTCAGTAAATTTCTTTTTATAAACATCGAGTGCCTTGGTTAACAATTCCTCCACCTGATCCATTTTTCCCATTTCGATGTAAAGCACACCTAATTGATTTAGCAGGCTTGCGTATTCCGGGTTATTCTTTTGAAGTCTACTCTCAAATATTTTTTTGATGTCAAGGAATGTACTCTCCGCCTTGGCCAGATCCCCGGATAGTTGGTACGTTGAGGCAAGGTTTAATTGAAACCTCCTGTTGTCAAAAGACTTTTTCCCTTGCAATGCCTTTTTAGGTGCAGCATCCGATGCCGCATTCGCTTCTTGCATCAATTTAATCGCCTGATCAAATCGCCCAAGATCCTGATACAGCATGGCTTTGTTATTCAGCAGGATCGCATTTTGCATAGATGCTTCACCAAATATCTCTTTGCATAGTCCCAGTGCCTCATTGAATTTTTTCTCAGCATCATTGTATTTGCCCAACTGCTGGTCAAGTTTGGCCATGCTATTCAGGTTGGCCGCATAGGCCGCGCTGGCCTTACCCTGAGATTGTTCGCTCATATTTATTGCATCGGTGAGATACTTCTGAGCTTCATCCATTCTTCCCTGCACCAGATAGACCAAGCCGATATTGCTAAGACAGCGGAGATAGCTAATATCTTCTTTCAAATTGTTGGCTTCCATATAATTCTTGGCATCCATGAATGAACTCTCAGCCAACTTGTACCAGCGAGCATTATAAAATCCAACAGCTAACTCCAGCGTATCTCTTGCTATTTCCGATGCCGTCTTGTCCGCACGATCTTTCAGTGAATAAAGACCTCGCGCCCATCCTTCGCCCTTCTGTTCTACATCAAAAAAACTGGCATTCTCATTTACTGATATCGCGAATTGAAAATCAATTTGATCCAATTCAGCCTTCTTTTTAGCTCCTGAGTCACCGAGACCTTTCAACAAAGATTTTGTCCAGTCTTCCTGAGCGGAAGCAACACCGGATACAAAAATTACAAGCGCGAGAAGTAGACTTAGTCTTTTCATAAGTTGTCAAACACAAGTGCAAAGTTTATCAAAAACCGAACCACTTAAACGTTAGCCAAACGTTTTTTATCAACACAAAGGATTGTAGCTAATATGCCCTAAATTTCCGCAAAAATTAAGGGAAAGTGAAACTTTACAGGAACCTATCGATCGCAGTAGTAGAGGCTTTGGCGGCTATCTTCGATGACAACCGGTATGCTGATAAAGTAATCGAAAAAATATTCAAACAGAACAAGAAGTGGGGAGCCCGTGACAGGAAGTTCATTGCAGAATCGGTGTATGAAATTGTACGATGGCTACGGCTATTTCAGGCGGCTGGAGAATCATCACCCGGTGACTATTGGTCGCTATTAGGCACCTGGATAGTGTGGAAAGGATTTCAACTCCCCCAATGGCCTGAGTTCGACAAACTGAATTACAAAAAAGTAGAAGGGCGATTAAAGGCAGACTATCCAACCGCCATTCAACAATCTATACCTGATTGGTTGGATGAATTGGGTCGAAAAGAGTTAAAAGAACGGTGGGGTCATGAGCTTCCATTTCTCAATGAAGAGGCTGCAGTGGTTCTCCGTGCAAACACACTTAAAACTTCACCTGGTGATCTTAGAGAAATTTTATTAGAGAACAACATCGAGACCTCTGTTGATAAACGATTTTCAGATGCACTCATCCTGACAAGGAGAACAAATGTATTCGCTTCGCAAAGTTTCAAAGATGGCTTGTTTGAGGTGCAGGATGCCGGTTCGCAATTGATCGCTCCGTTCACAAGGGTCGAAGCAGGTATGCGCGTAATAGACG
>DAORAG010000357.1:0-3579 GCA_035344095.1 Cyclobacteriaceae bacterium
AGTGCCGCGGCAGCTCCATAATTGCGATGAAGCACTTCAATGTATTCCGATTTGTGATAGACTTCATCAGGGTAGGTGTGAACGAGTTTCCTTAGATTTTTTTCGTTCGATTGAAATATTGTTGCCAATTGTTGCCTTGCTTCCTCGGGATCTGTTTCCCGAAGGTTTGTGAGTTTTACCAGGGCGATGTAATTATCAAGCAAAAGGCGCTCATCTCCAGAGATTTCCTCACGTCTTTTTATCAATGTAGCCTCAATTTCTTGCCGTTCGTTTAAATCGCGCGTGATCCGACCAAGCAGACTTAGTCCCACTAAAAAAGACGGGTCAAAGGTCATCATCTTGCGGTAGGCATTTTCAGAAGCGGTATAGTTACCTTCGTCCATCACCTGTCGCCAGCCTTCGTAGTAGAAGTGCATGGCTGAGTCGGAAGGTGTGGACAATGACAGGCGCTGCGCACTGGTAGAGGCAGATAATACCGTTAGCCAAAAGAGGAGACCTACTCGTAACAAACGCATTTTTTAAAATTCAAGGATTTAACCGGCTGATCAAAGTGTAAAATCAAATAAATTAGATTTCATATGCGTGATGATAAGAAGAAAAAAATCGATTGGCTCAACCACTTTGTTGGTTTTGTAAGTGTGGTGCTTGGAGTACTGATGGCTTTTTGGCTGAACAGTTGGAATGAATCCAGAAAGGAGAGTGGCAGCATTGAAACTGCTCTCCGGAATATAAAAAATGAAATCGAGAGGAATCAAACGGGCATGGACTCCATTCTTGCAAAGAACAAACGTCAACGTGATATGCTTGAAGAGTACCTTGAATTCATCGATGAGGATATGAAGGTAAAAGTGCCTAAAGAGCGGTTGAATCCTTTGGTGGAGAAGTATGCAGATTTTCTTTCAGCAGATGGCATGGGGGTGAAAATCAATCTGGACCTTCTCCAGCTTTCAGAGGTGGCCTGGGTTACTACGCATCGGACCGGGATTCTCGCGGCCATTGATTTTGAGCTGGCATTCACCCTTGAATCCACCTATGATCTTCAGGAAAAGGTCAACAGCTTCGATGATACAATCATCTCCGAGTTGCGCAATGTGTCTGGAAAGAAGGAATCTTTTCAGAAGATTTACCGCGCCCTTGACATCGAGATTAACCTTGCCACGCAACTAAAAGAACGAGAATATCCCAAGGCGCTGAAGGCAATCAACGAGCAACTGCAGCGATAGCTTACATCTTCGGTTCAAGTTTTACATACGAGTTCTGAATGTTTGAGAATCGATTCTTCAGTTCATCATAGCGCTCATAGGCATCTTTACCTGGACGCTGATCAGCCTGGTTGAGCATGGAACGCAGGTAACGCAGCTGATCAATCAACATGGGTGTCATGTAAATTCCTTCTGGCGTCACCAACTGATCCAGAATCTGTGCAAGCTTCTGGTCTTCCTGCGTGTACTGTTTGGTGCGTTTGCCTGACTTAATAAGCTTCTCAAGTTCTTTTCTCCTTTCCTTAATTTTTTCAGCTACTCTTTTGGCAGCATCCTCCAATGCCACGACTTCGAGAGACAATCTCTCTTGTGCCTTCACGTCCTCATCACCCGTTTTTGTCATGTCTACCTTGGGATCCATTTGGACTTCAAAAGACTGTGTGAAAGATTTGCCATCAACTGTTAGCCGGGCCTGATAAACACCAGGTCTCACCATCGGCCCACCGCGCAAACTTCTTGCCGGATCCTTATCCCACGGTCCTTCATGAGTCATATCCCAATTGAACCGGTGAGTACCTGCTTCTTTGCTGAGATCAGTCTTTGGCCGGGTTGTGGTAAATCCTGTGGCCATATCAGTGCCTACCTTGGTTGTGTCTTTTGCCGGAGCTTTACTCGTATAGGAGCGAATCAGCTTATTATCAGGATCCAGGATCTCGAGTTTGATATCATCTTTCGGTGGTGCCGCCAGGTAGTAGTCAATTGAGACACCCGGTGCTGGATAATTCGGCACTGCATTTTTTCCGGTGCCATTGTGTCTGAACCTAAATCCATCTTCGGGTTGAAAAAGGTACGCATTGCCAGAAGTTTTTGCCTTCGTCAATTGATGCAACGCAGAAATGTTATCCATCACCCAAAACGATCGCCCCATTGTTGAAAGGATGAGATTGTTTCTGAACACCTTAATGTCTGTAACAGGAGTAATAGGGAGGTTTTGTTGAAAAGGACGCCATGAAGCTCCGTCATTAAAAGAAATAAACAGGCCGTACTCGGTGCCGGCATAAAGCAACCCTTCTTGCTCGGGATCTTCGCGGATTGTTCTGGTTGGATAATCTGCCGGAATACCCTTGGTGATGATCGACCACGACTTACCATAGTCGGTAGTTTTCACCAGGTATGGTTTCCAATCTCCAACCTGATACAACAATATGGCCGCATAGGCCTTTCCTTCTTTGTGTGGGGACGGTTCAATACAGTCAACGCGGCCACCCTTTGGAACGATCGAAGGGGTTACGTTGTCCCATGTCTTTCCACCATCTTTTGTCACGTGAATAGGACCATCATTGGCACCTACCCAGATCAAACCTTCTTTCAGTCTCGACTCATTGATTTCATAAATGGTGCTGTAGTATTCTTCACCGGTTACGTCCCTGGTAATGGGAGTTCCAGACACCACCTGCTTACCGGGTTCATTAGCTGTTAAGTCTGCTGAGATGGTTTCCCAGGTAATGCCATCGTTGGTTGTTTTGTGGAGGTACTGTGATCCATGATAGACAACATTGGGATTATGATAAGAAGCAAATACAGGTGACACTCTTTGAAACCTGTATTTCAAATCTCTGGGGTTGTGGCCATAAATATTGGTTGCACCTACGTAGTATTGACGCTCTTGCCCGGAGCGTTTGTCGTACACACCAAAGCGACCTTTGCAATTTGAATAGACAATGTTGGGATCACCTGGCTTAGGAACAGCCGGCCCTGTTTCACATCCACCGACTGCCATCCAGAATGCACTCGCACCTGCGGGGGCATCGTAAGGTGGAAGAGAAGGCACAGCAATAGTTGTGTTGTCTTGCTGACCCGCATAGAGCCAATAAGGATATTGGTCATCAACTTCTACCTGATAGAGTTCTGCGGTTGGCTGATTTTCCTGAGTGGACCATGATTTACCACCATTCATGGTAATATTTGCTCCACCATCGTTGCATTGAATGAATTGCAGAGTATCCGTTGGATGCATCCACATGTCGTGATTGTCGCCATGTGGCGGTTGAAGTTCTTTCCATGTTTTGCCACCGTTCACCGATTTGTAAAAGTTGGTCGCCATCACAAAGATGACATCCGCATTCAATGGATTGGCGTCAATGTTGCAATAGTAGAAGGGACGATCAGTAAGATCTTTTTTGGTGCTGACCAATGTAAAGGATTCTCCCTGGTCATCCGATCTGTATACACCGCGTTCATTGGCGGGAGCTTCTACCAATGCCCAAAGCCTGTTGGGATCTGCCGCAGATACTGCAAAATCAATTTTGCCTATGAGGCCTTGCGGCAACCCCTTGGTTACTTTCTTCCACGTGTCACCACCATCAGTCGATTTGTA
>DAORAG010000358.1:0-3579 GCA_035344095.1 Cyclobacteriaceae bacterium
CGTTAAGCGAAGTAGACATCGCCAAGACTGGCTACGAAGTCGCTACCAACAAAAGGGAGGTGGCTTTCAAAGGTCTGGGGCCCTTGACCGGCCGCATCATCAGCGCAATGATTGCAGCTGGCGCAAAACCGGAGATGGTAGCAGATGTACGTTCCATGTCACGCAAGATCTACGGAAGAGTCAAGAGCAAGGATCGAGCACCAGTTCCTTCACAGATTGAGCCCATCCCCATGGATGACCAGTCAGCGACTAAACGGAGAGCACGTGGCACGGACTACGCCAGCATGACTGCCCACTTCGCCAAACTGCTTGAAACGTTGTCAGCAGAGGATCGCTACATAACCAACGAGCAGGAGCTAACGGTAGAGTCGCTCAAGAAGCACCTCGCCACCCTGCAAAAACACAACAGTAGTGTCATCAGCGCCACCGTGGCATGGCAGGAAGCCCGTAGAAAACGTGATGAGATTCTGTATGGCCTAGACAGAAACCTCTTTACGGTAGGGCAGAGAGCCAAGCAGTACGTGAAGTCAGTGTTTGGACACCGAAGTGAAGAGTACCAGACCGTAAGTAAAATTCGTTTCACCAAACCCAACAAGTAATGGACACAGTTGCATTCCCTTAAAACCCCGGCAGTGATGTCGGGGTTTTTTGTTGGTTATCACCGTAGCCCTTGATCCACCTAAGAAGAAACATTTATTCCCAATAGCTAAACATTTACTAGCTGTCTCTTATCTTAGAACAACCACGTTATATTAAATATGTCCGCCATGGTTTCCTCCGCTTACGCAGATTCCAAAAACCATTACGTCATCCTTGACGGACTACGGGGAGTAGCTGCCTTGGTGGTGGTGGCCTTCCACCTTTTCGAAATATTTGCCGGAGGTGATCACCTGAAGCAAATCATCAACCATGGCTACCTCGCTGTGGACTTCTTTTTCGTGTTGTCGGGGTTCGTGATTGGCTATGCCTATGACGACCGGTGGGATAAGATGAGTTTGAAGGATTTTTTTAAACGCAGGTTGATACGATTGCACCCGATGATAGTGATCGGGATGACCATCGGAGCTATCGGTTACTACTTTAGTGCCTCTCCTCTTTTGTTTCCACAGATCAGCACGACACCTCTTCTCACATTGATCCTTGTGATGCTTATTGGTTTTACACTGTTGCCGGTGCCGCCCTCGTTAGACATCAGGGGATGGGGAGAGATGCATCCATTAAATGGACCAGCCTGGTCGTTGTTCTTCGAATACATTGCCAACCTGCTGTATGCGTTTTTTATTCGCAAGTGGTCTAACACGGCATTGACGGTTTTGGTAATAGTCACCGGTGCGGCCACGATTCATCTTGCCGTTACCTCACCACATGGCGATCTTGTCGGAGGGTGGTCGGTGGAACCGGCACAACTACGGATAGGATTGACCCGACTGATGTATCCTTTCTTCGCGGGACTGCTCCTGTCGCGTGTTGCAAAACCTGGAAGAGTAAAGAATGCTTTTCTGTGGTGCAGCCTGTTGATCACAGGCGTGTTGGCGTTCCCGAGAGTAGGAGGTAGTGATTACTTGTGGATGAATGGACTCTATGATGCCCTTGCAGTGATCATTGTGTTTCCTCTGGTTGTCTACCTTGGGGCAAGTGGCGAGGTTACTGGTAAATTCATGTCAGGCCTTAGTCGCTTCCTTGGTGATATATCCTATCCTATCTACATCACGCACTATCCCCTTATTTACATTTTCGCCTCATGGGTGGTCGACAACAACAAAGCCATGGCGGAAGCTTGGCCCGTGGCACTACTTGTATTCGTGTCAGCGATTGGAATAGCCTATGCCAGTTTGAAACTGTACGACATTCCTGTCAGACACTGGCTGGCAAAGAGGTATTTGTAAAACCTTAAATTTGGCACATGAACTTTTCTATCGACAAATCCATCGAGATACTGGAGCGCACACCATCCGTACTCTCAACTATGCTTTTATCAATATCGACAGATTGGACTTCAAAAAATGAAGGGGAAGATACGTGGAGTCCCTACGATGTTGTTGGGCACCTCATCCAAGGTGAGCTCACGGATTGGATACCAAGGGCTGAGATCATCATTTCAGATCAGACAGATAAAAGATTCAGACCATTCGACCGCTTTGCTCAATTTGAGAATAGCAAAGGAAAGAGTATGGAAGAGTTGCTACTCCAGTTCAAGGAAGTAAGAGAAGCTAATATAAAAAAGCTCAGGTCATTGGTGAATTCCGACACCGACTTTCAACAGAAAGGGATTCATCCGGCCTTTGGTGAAGTGACCCTGTCGCAGTTGCTATCCACATGGGTCGTCCACGACCTAAATCATATCAATCAGATTACACGGGTGATGGCCAGGCAATATAAGGAAGCAGTTGGACCGTGGGTGGAGTATCTTGGAATACTAAAAAGATCTTAAACGATTAAAAACGACAAATCATTGGAAAAGGAAATTAGAGATTATAACCGCGCGCAGCCAGATGCAGATAAGAAGATTTGTAACAAGCTCGCAAAGATTATTAATGAGACGTTGCCTGAGGCTGAGAACAAGATATGGCATGCACATCCCGTTTGGTTTTTGGATGGTAACCCTGTAGTAGGCTATAGCAAATTAAAGGGAAGCGTAAGACTATTGTTTTGGAGTGGTCAGACATTTGAGGAGGAAGGATTGAAAAAGGAGGGAAAGTTTAAGGCAGCTGAAGCGCGCTATACATCGGCAAATGAAATCGACAACGAGAGCCTTGTTCGTTGGCTTGAAAAATCACGGGACATCCAATGGGATTATAAAAACATCGTGAAACGCAAGGGAGAGTTGGTGAGGTTGAAGTGAGTTTTTTTGGGATCGGTTCGTGGGGACACGAACCGATGCTACGGGGGACTCAGCCAAGGTTCGTGTCCTCACGAACCTGGCTGATCCCAAATCTAAAGTAACAATAGTCAATCGCTATGAGCGAAGATATCCTAAAGTCATTCCGAAAGTCCCATATTGAAATAGGTAAAATATATTTTTGGACAGCAACCATAAACGGATGGCAGAGTCTATTAGAACAAGATAGGTACAAGCAAGTGGTGGTTGATTCTTTGAGTTATTTGAGTGAGAAGAGAAAGATAGATGTCTTTGCATTTGTGATCATGCCCAACCATATCCATTTGATTTGGAGAATAAATGAACCAAATGGCAAGGAACTGCCACATCATTCATTTTTGAAGTACACAGCTCACCAATTTGAGGAGATGTTGAGAAATGAAAGTGTAGAGTTGACCTCCTATAAAGTCAGAGCAGAGAATAAAGCTTACGAATTTTGGAGACGAGATTCACTCGCTGTTGAACTCTATACCGAGCATGTAGCGTATCAAAAACTGGATTACATTCATGCTAACCCAACCTCAGGTCGCTGGATGCTGGTGAATGATCCAATTGATTATAAATACTCGTCAATTAAGTTTTATGAACAGGATGTTAAGGCATTCCCGTTTTTGGTTGATCTAAGAAATGAGTTTTGATTGAGATCGGTTCGTGGGGACACGAACCGATGCTGGGAAGGGGTGAGGGCGAACCCTCTCAGC
>DAORAG010000359.1:0-3577 GCA_035344095.1 Cyclobacteriaceae bacterium
AAGTATGTTCAGCGTTTGCTGAAAAAATAATTCAATGCGTTTTCTTTCCAAACCTTTGTAAAAGCCAGTTGGCGAAAAGAAAACCAGCCCATCCACATAGCACCCCAATAAACCCACCCACCATAATGTCTCCTGGATAGTGAACACCCAGATAAATTCTGGTATAGCTCACGAGGAGAGCCCAGATAAAGATTAACCAGATCCAGGTATATCGCGCCCTAAAAAGAAGAAAGATCATCGTAGCTGTTCCGAACGTGTTGGCCGCATGACTTGATGCAAAGCCATAAAGTCCACCTTTGTAGTTATTGACCAGGTGTACCAGCCCAGCGAGGGCGGGATCCTGAGACGGGCGAAGCCTTTCGAAAAAAGGCTTCATAAAGCCAGAGGTGATTTGATCGGCTAATGTTATGGTGAGCGCCACGCCTAGGAGAACATATAGCGTATCCCACTTTTTGAACTTGATAATCAGGTAAACGAGGTAAAGGTAAAGGGGAAGCCAGAATATGGTTTTGGTCGCCCACATCATTACCGGATCTAGCCAAGGAGCATGGAGATCGTTCAAGAACAGCAGCAGTTCTTTGTCCAGATCAAGAAGTGTTTGCAAATTGTCGACTTGTTTACGCTTGCGAAATTAATTTAAAAAAACCGATGTCCTCAGACGTCACTAACAAAATCACATTTAGACAGGTTCCACATGGCATATTGATGGTGCGGCCTGTATCGTTTGGCTTCAATCCCGAGACAGCGGGTTCAAATTCATTTCAAAGAATGCCTGATATTTCTGATGACGTACCAGGGAGAGCACGCAGTGAATTTGATGCCGTGGTTCAGATTTTAAAGGACAAAGGCGTTAAGGTGATGGTAGTGGAAGACACTGCCGAGCCGGTGACTACCGATGCTGTTTTTCCCAATAACTGGATTACTACA
The DNA here is from genome assembly GCA_035344095.1 of Cyclobacteriaceae bacterium. GTDB lineage: Bacteria > Bacteroidota > Bacteroidia > Cytophagales > Cyclobacteriaceae > ELB16-189. Next base: position 928 of record DAORAG010000359.1, read on the forward strand.
CACGAAGATGGCAAAATCATTTTGTATCCGATGATGGCGCCAAGTCGCAGAAAGGAAAGGCGCCATGATATTGTTGAAATGCTGCAAGCGAAATATGACGTTACCATCATTATTGATTTCACCGAAGGGGAGAGGTCAAACAAGTTTTTAGAGGGTACTGGTAGCTTAATTTTCGATCATGTGAATAGGATTGCTTATGCCTGTCGTTCACCACGGACAGATGAAACGTTATTGAATGAGTTATGTAAAACAATCGGCTATACTCCATTACTCTTCGGTGCCGTTGATGAAAGTGGTGTGCCGATTTATCACACCAATGTGATGATGTGGTTAGGAGAGAGGGTCGCTGGCATTTGCCTTGATTCGATCAGGACGGAAGCTGATCAGGAGTTGGTTTTGGGATCCCTTGCTTCAACAGGGCACAAGGTGATTGCTTTAAGTTTTCAACAAATGAACTCATTTGCCGGCAATATGTTTGAAGTGCGAAATGACAATGACGAGCGTTTCCTTCTAATGTCCCAAACGGCCTATGATTCTTTGTTGCCAGGGCAAATTCTTGAAATCGAAAAATACTGTGAGCCATTAGTTGTCCCTATTTCCACAATAGAGGAGAGTGGAGGCGGAAGTATCCGATGCATGGTTGCGGGTATACACTTGCCATTGTCCAAAACTTAATGTTGATAGCCCCGTTTTGTATGGGCTAGTGCCCTAATTTTTCTAAATTAGAACCTTTGGATCAGGCTTTAATCCTATGAATAAATACGACCTTGTTGTTATCGGTGCAGGTCCATCAGGTTACGCTGCAGCCATGCGGGCGCTGGACTTTAAGAAGAAGATCTTGTTAATCGAGAAGAATCGAGTGGGTGGAGCTGGGGTGACGAACGGTGCTCTTTCTTCAAAAACCTGGTGGGAATTGTCACGTGAGACGGCAGCCTTCAGGAGAAACCTCAAACGCTTCAATATAAAGGCGCCAAGTGTTAATTACGATGAGATAAAAGCGGAGGTAGTTCGCGCTGTGGGCGAGAGAATGTCCATTCTTCAGGAGCATATGGACCAGCTTAAGAATTCCAATTATTCACAACTGCTGGAATTCAAATCGGGTTCGGCAAAATTGCTCAGTCAAAATGAAATAGAAATTACAAATGGCGCCTCACGGGAAGTAGTTTGGGCCGACTACATTGTTCTCGCTACCGGTAGCAGACCTCGTTATCTCCCTGAACTTCCCATTGATGAAAAAATCGTGATGACCAGTGAAGGAATTGAAGGAATGACAGACTTTCCTGAAAGCATGGTGATTGTGGGGGCAGGGGTTATTGGATGTGAGTATGCAACAATTTTTTCAGGATTTGGTAAAACCAAGGTCAATCTGATAGACAAAGGCGATCGGATTTTACCGTTTGAAGACAGTGATGTGGTGGACATCATAGAAAGGAACATGGAGAACAATGGAGTCCATATTCACCGAAATTCCCGTTTGATAAGAATGGAAATTGTTCATGGTCGGGTGGAGTATGAACTGGAGTATGACTCGGGAACCCGCGAGGTATTTAATGTAGAAAAGGCCCTGGTGTCTGTAGGACGAATTCCCAACTATGAAAAATTGTGGGATGAGAGTGTAAACATCGTTATGGACAACCGTGGCATTAAGGATAATGATACTCAGACCAGTATATCCAATATCTATGCAGTGGGAGATCTTACCGCAGATATTTCTCTCGTTAATGTGGGTGAATTAGAGGGGCGGTATGCAGTGGAGAGAATATTTGGTTCTCCTAAACGAAAGCTTGTGTATGAAAACATAAGCACGATCATGTTTTTAAGTCCGGAGGTGGCGGGTGTGGGCTTGAACGAAACACAGGCGAAAGAAAAGGGACTTGACTACAAAGTTGTGACGTTGGAGTACAGCATCATTCCCAGAGCAATAGCCAAGAGAAACACGCAAGGGTTTATTAAGCTTTTGGTCACGAATGACAATGACATGAAAATCCTTGGCATGAAGGTAGTGGGAAATCATGCTTCCAGTGCGATACAGGCGGTTGCTGTGCTCATTTCCATGAACAAGGGTATTGAGGAATTAGCTGAATGTGTTCATCCTCATCCTTCTATTACGGAGGGCATTCAGGAATGCGTTCGAATGCTTATGGGAAAGTCGCTATTTAAGCCCACTGCCCTGAGAGGTCGGCTGTCGTGCCGTAAATGTGTAAATTGCGAGTACGAGGACATCACATTCTAAGATTCAATCATAAAGGTGGTATGAAGAGCGTGATTCTGGTTCCGATTTTCTCGCTGAGTCTTGCATTTTGCCATGCTCAGCTTATTCAGCCTATTTTGAAAAAATCAAAACAGGAGAGAGCATCGCCATTTGCCGAGCAAATCGATTTTGAAGGCATGGTAAAAAGGTATCTGATGAAAGATTCGGAGCCAATGGAACGGCTTGAAGGCATATACTCTGTGTCTGCTATCATTTCAAAAAGGGGAGGTTTCCTTGCTAATCCGAATCGCGAAAAGGTAATTGCCAGGAAAGACAATTATGCAAAGGTTGTGATCATAAAAGACTCTGAACATCCTAATAGGGAATATGTGGAAGTTTCGCTGGCTTCCAAAATACCTGGCAAGTATCCGGTAGTTGGCGAATTCACAAGTCTTGCCG
>DAORAG010000360.1:0-3572 GCA_035344095.1 Cyclobacteriaceae bacterium
CCAAAGGCACTGCTGGCGCTTGGTGATTTTATCAATGTGAAATTGAATGATCTCGTTACTGGAGAATGGTTTACATGGACACAGGAATGGAACTACGTGGAGCTGGAGCCTAACAGAATGCCATTTCATTTGTTTGAACTGAAGATCCACGAATCAAACATGTAAATGGCGGCCAACGGAAAACATACAGAAGCACTTTGGTTTAAAGACGCCATTATCTATGAGTTGTCCGTCAGGGCTTTTTGCGACAGTGATGGAGATGGTATCGGAGACTTTAATGGGCTTATTCAGAAGCTGGACTATCTTGAGGATCTCGGTGTTAATACAATTTGGCTACTTCCATTCTATCCGTCACCATTAAAAGATGATGGGTACGATGTCGTTGATCATTGCGATGTACACGAACAATACGGTTCTCTTTCCGACTTTAAAACTTTCTTAAAGGAAGCTCACAAGAAGGGAATCAAGGTGATCACCGAGTTGATTCTGAATCATACTTCCGATCAGCATCCCTGGTTCAAGCGGGCTAGAAAAGCGAAGCCCGGATCACGTTATCGAGAGTTTTATGTGTGGAGCGATACACCAGAAAAATATAGTGAGGCCCGTTTACTGATTCAGGATGAGGAGGCTTCCAACTGGACCTGGGATAAGGAAGGCAAAGCATACTATTGGCATCGATTTTATCGTCATCAGCCGGAGCTCAATTTTGAGAATCCAGAGGTGCAGATGGAAATGATCAAAGTCATCGACTTCTGGATGAAGTTAGGTGTTGATGGTTTCAGATTACCCTCCGTGCCTTTTCTTTTTGAAGAGGAAGGAACCAACTGTGAGAATCTGCCTCAAACACATGACTTCTTAAGAAAGATTCGGGCACACATCGACAAGAACTACAAGCACCGTGTACTCATTGCAGAAGCGAACCTCTGGCCGGAAGATGCAGCCGCTTATTTTGGAGATGGTAAGGAGTGCCACATGAATTTCAACTATCCTTTGATGCCTCGCTTGTTTCTGGGGTTGAGAACAGAGGATAGTTATCCAATCATCGACATTCTGGAGCAGACGCCAAAGACACCTCCGAACAGCCAGTGGGCATTGTTTCTTCGCAACCACGATGAGTTGGGATTGGAGATGGTGACAGAAGAAGAGAAGGACTACTTGTTAAAAGCCTACGCTACCGACACAAATTCAAAATTTAATATTGGAATAAGAAGGAGGCTGGCGCCACTGCTGAATAACGACAGGAGAAAAATTGAATTGTTATACACCATTCTCTTTTCGCTTCCGGGGACACCTGTGATCTATTATGGTGATGAGTTTGGCATGGGGGATAATATTTATCTGGGGGGAAGATCGGGAGTACGCACACCCATGCAGTGGAACATGAACCTGAATGCTGGGTTCTCAACAGCTAATCCTCAGCAACTTTATCTTCCGCTCATTACAGATCCCGTCTATCGCCATCAGTCAATCAACGTAGCCACGCAAGATGAAAACCCATCATCATTGCTTTGGTGGATGCGGCATGTCATCGCTATGCGGAATCGACTTGTAGTGTTTGGGAGGGGTGACATGCAGTTTATCGAAAGCACAAACAACAAAATATTATGCTTTATCAGAACCTATGAGTCGCAAAGAATAATTCTTGTTGCCAACCTATCCCAGTTTTCTCAGGTGACAACGCTGAACCTTACTGACTATAAGGACTGCGAGGTGACTGAGGTATTTAGCCAAAACAGATTCCTGAATGTAGGCGATGGTCACTACAGCCTTACATTGGGCCCCTATGGTTACTATTGGCTGCAGCTCGATACCAGCGATCAAAAAGAGAAATCAGATGCCAACGGGGAGCTACCGCTTTTTGCGGCCGATCAATCCTGGGAAAAGGTATTCTCTCACTACAACGAAAAGCGGCAATTTGAGCGAAAGATACTTCCCGGCTTTATGAAGAAATGCCGGTGGTTTGCCGGCAAGGCCAAGCCAATTGCAAAGATTGGGCTGCAGAAAACTATTCCCCTGAAGGTGGGTAAGGCGACACATTACCTGTCACTTATTGAAGTTCATTACGTTCAGAGGATGCCCGAACTTTATTTTCTTCCTCTGACTTTTGTGCCTTCCGAAAGCATTGTTGACAAGGTAGAATACCACGCTCAAAGTGTGGTGTGTCGTGCACACCTCAATGGCGTACAAGGCTTTGTTTTGGATAGCAGCTACGACAAGGAGTTTCGGGACTACCTCCTCACCAGCATGGACAAAAAGCAGCGATTGAAGTTTGAGGACGGAGTACTTGAGTTTAACTCGAGTCTGTTCAACAAGATTGCAATTGAAGGCGCCATCGACTCCAAGGTGTTAAAAGCCGATCAAAGCAATACGGCAATCATTTACAACGATCAGTACTTTTTTAAGTTCTATCGAAAGCTGGAGCGGGAAATCAATCCCGATATGGAAATCGTCAGGTTCCTTTCGGAGAACACGAGTTTTGAAAACAGTCCGAAATATGGCGGAAGTATTGAGTTTGTTGACAGTGAGGGAAAAGTGATTGTACTGGGATTGCTGCAAAACAAAGTAGAAAATCAAGGAGAGGCTTGGGGCATGGCAATCGATTCGGTGGGTCGTTTTTTTGAGCGTGTTATCACCAAGGCCAAGAAAGAGAAGCTACCAAAGCTGGTGAACAAACCCAGTATCACCTTTGAGGAAGCACCAGAGATCATACAGGAATTTATAGGCAGAGGGTTTTTCGAACGCGTGGTAAGGTTAGGACAACGGACTGCCGAAATGCACCTGGCGCTGGCTTCAGACAAAACGAATCCGTCATTTGCACCAGAGCAATTCACGGCCAACTATCAACGGTCGTTGTACTCATCATTGCGAAAGTTAGTGAGGGACCGTTTTAACCTCCTTGAAAACAGTTTGGAAAAGTTAGATGAGCCCACCCGTGCCCTAGCGAATAAAGTGCTGGAGATGGAAAACGATGTGCTGGATTGCTTTAAGGAAATTTACGAGATTAAAATTGATGCGATAAAAACCAGGATTCATGGTGACTACCATTTGGGTCAGGTTTTATTTACCGGCAATGATTTTGTGATCATCGACTTTGAAGGCGAACCCGGTTTCTCTTTCAGTGAGCGGAGGCTAAAAAAGAATCCGTTTAAAGACGTGGCGGGGATGATGCGATCGTTTCACTATGCGGCATTTGGCAAAATATTGCTGAATGAAAATTACAGAGATAAGGACATGACTTTCCTGGAAGCATGGGCTGAGCAGTGGCAGCATTACATCAGCAGATTTTATGTTGGTGCTTACATGCAAAGAATGGGGATGGGTACCGAGCTATCGTATCAGAATGATGTGTTGATCCGGACTTTCCTTATCGAAAAAGCTATCTACGAATTAGGCTATGAACTCAATGGCCGACCCGACTGGGTGATCATCCCTTTGAGGGGGATTTATTATCACATGAACAGATATCATTCTGAACGAAAAGGCAAACAAAAGAAAAAAGCGTCAGACGACTAGACCTACCTTACCATGACAGCCAAGAAAGCGACTAAGAAAAAGAGTGTGGATTCAGCAGC
>DAORAG010000361.1:0-3571 GCA_035344095.1 Cyclobacteriaceae bacterium
AGCGTGTCACCAGCACGGGATGCTGCGCGGTGATGCTATCGATCATCTTGCGATTTGGTGTGAACTGTGCTTTGCTTTTTCCGCCAGCTGAGCCCATCGACCAGGCTTCATAGGCTCCCCAGTCGCCACGCGTGATCCAACTGCCTGCGGGCAATCGCTCCGTGGTTTGTTTTACGTTTTCAATAAACCGATCGGTGGAGTTGACATCGAGCAGGTTGATATTCAACAACAAATGCCCAGCGGATGCAAAATGCACGTGCGAGTCATTGAAGCCAGGAAGTGTAAGTCGTCCTTTTAAATCAATTGTGTTTGTGGCTTCACCTTTGAAAGGCTGAGCTGAACCCACGCTGTGAATTCTTCCGTCTTTCACTGCTACCCATTCGGCCCACGGTTGTTCAGAATTGCCCGTCCAGATTTTACCATTGGAAAGAAGGAGATCAACTTTTTCGGGAGGAGAACATTGTAAGCAGGCAAAGGCAACTATGAGCAATAGGGCGATTCTCTTCATGACTTCTGTTGTTGATAGTATTATTTCGGCAGGATGATGTTGTGTGTCTTGATGTAGGCTTTCCATTCTTTCACGAGCTCGTCAAACTTTTCTTTCTCGCTTTCTGCCAGGTCGTTCGTTTCGCCCGGGTCGCTTACTACATTAAACAACATGAGTTTGGGTTGTTCTGCTTCACCAATTTGAACTAACTTCCAATCACCCTTCCGATAAAAGAGATGCCCCCGCTGAGCCAAGCCAAGACCATAATTCTCATCGTGAATCGAGATGCTGGTTCCCTGGAGGTAGGGTAGGATAGAGTTACCTACCAGCGGCTGAGTTTTGCTTGTTGCGGATTTGCCTGGATAAGTAACGCCTGCTAATTCATAGAAAGTTGGCGCAAGGTCAGCCACAGTGAAATACTCGTGCCTTACTTCGCCCGTGTCAGGAATACCTTTTCCGCTAAGAATGAGAGGCGCACTGATTCCACCTTCTGTAGCGAATCCCTTGTATCGATTGAATGGTGCAGCCCCGGCCTGTGCCCATTGCGGTCCATAGGAAACGAAGCTGCTTACCCTGCCCATGCTGTCAAACGCATTGTTGTAATGGCTGCGCACGAAATCCCTTGACCATTCTTCATTATAGAAGTCGTTACCGGCAGCACCATTGTCCGACATAAATACGATCAGTGTGTTGTCGTACAATTCCTCTGTTTTTAAAAACTGTATCAACTGCCCCACGTGATAGTCCAGGTTATCCACCATCGCTGCATACAGTTCCATCTTCCGCGCCTCGCTACGTTTGTCGTCATCAGAAAGGCTGTCCCAAGGCATAATCTCATTGAGCCGGGGACGTAATTCGAGATCCCGTGGAATTATCCCTGCATCTTTCAGAGAATTGAATCGCATGACTCTTAATGAGTCGTATCCCATGTCATAGTCACCAGCGTATCTGTCGAGATAGCCATCAGGCACCTGCAAAGGCCAGTGGGGTGAAGTGTAGGCGGCAAACGCAAAGAAAGGCTGACCAGGTGCATTTTCTTTTCCTTCTTTAATAAACTGCATCAGCTTGCGTGTATAAAGGTCAGTTGAGTACTCTCCCTCCGGATACTCAACAAGTTGTCCGTCTTCGCGGTAGCTCGACAACGTATCACTAGGTTCAATCCCGACATTGTTAAAATGATTTCCTGCACCTTGCAGCAATCCGTATGATCGATCAAATCCTTTTGCCTTAGGGCTATCCTCCTCTTCCTTTCCGAGATGCCACTTGCCTGCCATATAGGTTTGGTATCCGGCTTCCTTAAGCAAAACCGGTAAAGGTATGATGCGATCAGACAGATGACCTTCGTATCCTTGTTTCCCATACATGGGTGAGTTTGGTCTTACACCTCCCTGATTCCCCATCCCTGCCACGTGGTTATTATTTCCGGTGAGTAGCATTGCCCGGGTGGGGGCGCATGTTGGTGCAGTGTGAAAACGGCTGAAGCGTAATCCGTGCGCTGCAAGCCGATCAATATTGGGTGTGCGAATATCACTTCCAAAACAACCCAGGTCTGAATAGCCCAGGTCGTCCGCCACGATCAGCAGAATATTAGGCCGTGTTTCTGCTTTCTTCTTTTCCTCACAGGAAAAAATGCCGAGTAAGATCAAGCCGAGCCCAGAAAACAGTACCGTTCGCATAGATAATGTCATGAAGCAAAGGTTTTAATTTACTACTTTACCACTACAAACACTACCGATATGATGACCAGAAGAAACATCCTTAAGTCGCTGGGTCTTACTGCGCTGGCGCTCCCTTCATTACCGCTTCAAGCCTCTGAAGAGTGGTCAGCACTCTCACCGTTGCCAGACAAGGATGACCCAGAGTACTGGACAAAACTTCGCAAGGAGTTTATGCTTTCCGATGACAAAGTATTTTTCAATACAGGTACAGTAGGTGTGATGCCGCGTAGGGTAGTGGAAGCGGTGACGAAGCACCTTAATTACATGGCAAAGGATGTGGCGGACTGGCCTTATAAAGACGACAGCAAAGAAAGATTTATCAGCGGCTATCAGGACCTGATGTTCATCAGAACGAAAGTGGGCAAGATGATCAACTGCGATCCGAAAGGCATTGCCCTAACCGATAACGTGACCAATGCAATGAGTTACATCGCAAACGGTGTTGAGCTCAAAGCTGGTGACGAAGTAATCACCAGCAACCAGGAACATCCCGGAGGCCGTTGTTCATGGGAAGTGAGAGAAAAGAGAGACGGTGTGGTGTTGAAACAAATTGAAATTCCAAAGCCCATTGAGTCTGCCGACCAGGTGCTTGACATTGTGACCAAGAGCTTTACACCTAAGACAAAGGTGCTGATGCTGTCACATATGATTTCCGGAAGTGGGGCAATTATTCCTGCGAAGGAAATATGTGCAGCGGCAAAGGCGAAAGGCATCTTCACCGTGCTTGATGGCGCTCAAACTGTTGGCAACATGCGTGTGGACATTCGCGACATCGGATGTGATGCCTACGTGGGTTGTTTCCACAAATGGATCGGAGCACCAACCGGTACAGGATTCATGTATGTTGATCCGGCAAAGATCAAAGATGTTTGGACTACTGTTGCTTCGGCTCAGTGGGACAACCATGAAGATGATGGCTATCGCTTCACGCAACGAGGCACCGGTAACTTCTCAATACTTTTTGGACTTGAGGCAGCGCTTGATTTTTACTTTGAAGTGGGCCACGAGCGTTGGACGGACAGGGTGAAATTCCTTGGCGACAGATTGCGCACAGGATTGGCCAAGAATAAAAAAGTAAAGTTCTTCCATCCGAAAGATCCTGCAATGTGTGCGGGTATCTCGGTGTATACTATTGAGGGACTTACTGGAACGCAGATACAAGATGGCTATTGGGCCAAAGGAAAAATGCGGCCGCGTTCGATGGGAGATGTATACGGAGTGAGACATAGTACTCATATCTTCAATAGCGAGGCGGAGATTGACAGGGCCATTGCGATCGTCAATGAATTGTCCAGTTAATTTCTGGTACTTCCGCAATAAAAAACTTAAAACTAAAACCCGATAGAATGTTTAGGTCGACACTTAT
>DAORAG010000362.1:0-3547 GCA_035344095.1 Cyclobacteriaceae bacterium
GTTCCCATTAAGTTTATTGGTTAGTACACCCTTGTCCTCAAGCTGCCCCCAAGATGCAGCTGCACTCCCAGTGCTGCCTGTACCGGCACATAGTCAAAGAAATTATCACTGGCTGTTGGAAAGTTGAGACCCAGTTGAAACATGCCATCAAGCGATGAGGTTAACCTAAACTTTCCGGTCACTGCAGGCTCAATAAAAATGTGGATGCTTTCACTGGATGGCTCAGTAATTGTGCCTGATGTAAACTCATAAAAATCTACAAAAGAGAGACGCGGAGTAAATATCAGATTGAAGTTCTTTTTGTTGGTGCCCACGCTGGGTTGAATAAAATAGCGTCTGAATCGGCCGGTCACAATTACATCTTGTGCGCCCAGACCAAGAAATATGTACTGGCCCGTTGTTGTGCTCTCGCCTTGTCCATAGCCGCCATACAATTCAAATCTCCTCGAGCGGGTAGTGTTAAAATAGCCTAATCCAACTTCAAGCTGATTGCTTTTTCGTGTGAATGTTTCGGATGTGCTTTGCGGATCATTGGCTTTTTCACTCAATATCGAATAGCTCCCAATCATACCGACATGGTCAGAGAGAGCATAGGCACCCTGAAGGCTAACCCCGGTTGACAACGCGACCGTACCTTGAAACTCACCCTCACCACGAAACATCGGTGTATTCCGGACTGTAGGAACATAAATAGGCGTACAAGAGGATACCGCAATAACGAGGATACAGAACAGTAAAAGCCGCATACAGACAGATTTAAAGAGCTGAATATACTATTTCAACCGGTTATATTTTTTCAGTACGGCAATTAATCGATCGTGGGGTATCGCATAGACCTTATTGCCATTTACCCCAACCATTGTCTCTGCGGCAATCATTGCATTGACGATCGATTCCTCTGTGGCTTGTGCCACCGCCTCGAAGAATGGATTGATCATCTCGTTGGGATACATTTTGACATTTCCTAGTTTATCCATAGCGCCAGCGTCTGCATTAGCTGTGGAGAAAGCAATGAAAATATCACCCGAAGAGTTACCGCCTCGTCCACCCATCACACCAATACCTAATGCAACACGTTTTACAATTCGATGGAGTTGATGAGGGAGGAATGGTGCGTCTGTAGCAACTACTACGATAATAGATCCCTGGTCTTCGTCCGGTTTGCCGGCAGTCGGCTTTAGATCTGTGATCTCTTTTCCCACCGGAACGCCAGCGATCATGAGTTGGTCACGAGAGCCATAGTTTGCCTGAACCAGAACACCCACTGTATAAGATCCGATTTTGGTTTCCACTTTCCTAGAAGAAGTTCCAATGCCGCCTTTGAAACTATGCACAACCATTCCAGTTCCGCCTCCCACGTTGCCTTCAGCTACTGGTCCTGATGAGGCGCTCTCCATGGCTTCAAATACATCCTGCTGCTTCACATGAAAGCCATTGATGTCATTCAAAAAACCATCCCACGTTTCAGCTACCACTGGCAAACTAAAATCACCCGAATAGCCATCGGTCTTTTTCTTGTTCACATACCACTGAATAACAGCATCCCTAACTGTGCCGACACTGTGGGTGTTTGTAATTAACACGGGTGAACCGAGGCAACCGGATTCTTCCAGCCACGTGGTGCCGGTCATCTCACCATTTCCATTGAGCGTAAACCAGGAAGCGAATACGCGTTCCATCGAATTTTTTCCCAACGGAAAAATGGCAGTGACGCCAGTGCGCACCGGTCCTTTGCCAACTGCAAGATCGCCTTCTCCCCTGATCAACGTTTTTTGCCCGACCTCAACTCCTGGCACATCGGTGATGGCATTGTATGTACCGGGTGTGCCTTCAAAAGGAATTTTCAAATCTCTGGCGCGTGGTTTTTTACTTTGTGCGCTGGCGGTAAATGAACAGGCGACAAATAGTAGAAGGTAAATTCTTGAGAATGTCATGATTTCGGGAGTAAAGATTGTTCACGTAAATTACCCAGAAATGTGAGGAGTTAAAATGAACAGATCGGAACTTGAATTTCCACAAATGATTTTGAAGCCATGAAATACGACATAGATCAAATTAATAGCCTGATTCGCAACAGGAGGTCCATATTTCCAAAGAACTATGCCGCTAACAAAGTCGTGAATGACTCAATCATTGATCAAATGTTAGAGAATGCGAATTGGGCACCTACTCACAAATTGACTGAACCCTGGCGCTTTGTGGTGTTTTGTGGCGAGGGGTTAAAGAAATTTGCCCAGCGGCAGGCCGAGTGTTATAAAAAAGTGACGCAAAGAGATAACTCATTTAAAGAGGAACGGTATCAAAACCTGTTGTCTAAGCCCATGCAGTCGTCACATATTATCGCCATCGGCATGAAACGCGATCACGACAAGCGTGTGCGGGAAGTAGAAGAAGTTGGCGCAGTCTTTTGTGCCGTTCAAAATATGTACCTGACTGCCACAGCATATGGTGTAGGATGTTATCTTAGCACGGGCGGAGTAACGTATTTTGACGAAGCAAAAGAATTGTTTGGCTTGGGCGAAGAGGATAAGTTGATCGGGTTTCTTCACGTTGGTGTTACTGAAGGAGAGACCGGATCAGGACGAAGGAGTCCCGTAAGCGAAAAAACAAACTGGATAAAATAATTATTAATGGATATCGTACCGGGTAAAGACGATCTGCTGATCGCACACGAAAGGATCAAGTCGTACATACATGAAACATCAGTTATGACTTCGGCAAGCATTGACGCCCTTGCCGGTTGCAACGTTTTTTTTAAGTGTGAAAACTTTCAAAAAGTAGGGGCATTTAAAGCGCGTGGTGCCATGAATGCTGTCCTTAGTTTATCCAAGGAAGATCAGGAGAAAGGTGTGGCCACGCATTCTTCCGGTAATCATGCGCAGGCATTGGCTCGGGCCGCAAAGATTGTTGGCACACGGGCATACATTGTAATGCCAAAGACTGCGCCAGAGATAAAGAAAAAAGGAGTACGTGCATTTGGAGGTGAAATTACCGAATGCGAACCTACACTCGCTGATCGTGAGAGAACATTAGCTGAAGTGGTGGCGAGAACGGGAGCTACAGAGATCCACCCTTTTAATAATTACGATGTCATTGCGGGTCAGGCCACGGCAGCTATAGAATTGTTTGATGTTATTGAACAACCTCTTGATTTTCTGCTGGTGCCTGTAGGGGGTGGAGGCTTGTTATCGGGAACATTGTTGGCCACTAAGTTCTTTTCACCGAAAACGAAAGTGATTGCTGGTGAACCCGCTGGCGCAGATGATGCGTTTCGCTCCTTGCAAAGTGGTAAGCCGGAGCCTTCACAGGCCAATAGTGTTGCAGATGGATTGTTGACATCTCTTGGTGACAAGACTTTTCCTATTATCAAAGAAAATGTGAGTGAAATCATCACAGTGACTGACGAGGAAATCATTCGCGCAATGCGTTTGATTTGGGAACGCGTGAAGATCATTGTAGAACCTTCATGCGCAGTGCCATTTGCAGCTGTACTAAAAGAAAAGGAAAAATTTGCCGGCAAGCGAGTGGGCGTAATCCTTTCCGGAGG
>DAORAG010000363.1:0-3545 GCA_035344095.1 Cyclobacteriaceae bacterium
GATCAGTTCCGATGGTATGGCTGCGCAATTGACTTCCACCAAAGGTGCTCCCGCACGGTTACTCTTTTCATGAATCCAGCGAGCAACCAATTCCTTTCCAGAACCATTCGGTCCCATTATTAGTACGCGGGCATCCGTAGGTGCGACCTTCTCGATCATTTCCTTCACCTGTGCTATTGCCTCCGACTCACCTACCATGTCAAATTTGTGAGCAATCTTCTTTTTTAATGTCTTCGTTTCTGCAACCAGAGACGTTTTGTCCAGGGCATTTCTCAACGTGATTAGCAGTCGATTGAGATCGGGCGGCTTCTGAAGAAAATCATAGGCGCCCATCTTGGTGGCATCCACAGCCATCTCGGTAGTGCCGTGTGCGGAAATCATAATAAAGGTGGAGTTGATGCCCTGCTGTCGGGCTTTCTCCAGCACCTCCATACCATCCATCTTTGGCATTTTAATATCGCAGAACACTACATCGTATTGGTCGCTCTCCAACATAGCAAGCCCCTCAACGCCATCTTTTGCCTCGTCAACTTTCAGCTTCAGCTCCTTTTGGTCCAACAGGATATCTTTCAGTACAGCTCTAATACTGGCTTCGTCTTCAATCAATAATACTTTAGGCATGTGGATTAATTCAGACCTCAGGATAGGATAGAATAATAAAAAAAGCAAGCCTGTAAGCCGGGTTCTGTTCCTGACGTTGCCGTCAGGATCTTATCATTTATCTGGTACTGATGTTGCCATCAGCATCAATCAGCCTACCCGCCCCGACAGACTCGCGTCTTGGTGAGAGCGCACCAAAGGATCGGGGCTTATTTGGCCTTTCAGCTCGTAAGGTTTACCATGCCTTTGATGTCGCCATCAAAGCGGTGAGCTCTTACCTCACCTTTTCACCTTTTCTCCGCCCGAAAAAATCGGTCGAGAGTAGTTTGTTTTCTGTGGCACTTTCTGTTCCTGACGGTAACCGTAAGGACCTTCCTGTTAGGAAGTACGATGCTCTATGCTGCCCGGACTTTCCTTCCCGGCCCAACCTACGTTAGGACGAGACGATAAGACGGCTTGCGTTTGCAAAGGTAAGAAATAACCCGAATGGAACCCTGCTTAGTGTACGTCTGCGCCAGTGAGCTTGTATTCGTATTGGTCAGCCAGGTTGGCCACCTCCTGGATCATTTCCTTTACTGCAACCTCTGAAGTTCCATCTAAAGCTGCTACAGCTTCCATTTGTAGGTAGTTGTCACTAATGATAAAACGAGCATAATTGAAATTCGCACTTTGCTCCAGAAGATCTTTCAATGCCAGACCAGGGTGATAGGAGGCAACCTTCGAAGTGAATGTGACCATCTTTCGGTTGTACAACTGATTTTCTTTAATGGCTCCGATGACCGACTGGAATCGACCGTCAGACAAGGGTACTACAATGATCGAATGCGTATTATCATAACCAGAGTATTGTCCACCTATTTCATCAGAATAGGTTTTCATAAATGAGACTAAATCCATAACGGTGGGGTTGGTTAGGTGCATTGAAGGTACAAAATGAAATGGAATATTTCCTGGGCTCAGAAATAGAAGGCATGTGCTTTTACCTTTCCTTGATAGAATTCAAGTGTGGGTGCGGGTAATTTTACCAGATTGGCAACATACAACAGGCCTTTTACCAGCTTTGAACGGGTGTGAATTCCGCTGAGGTCAAAATCCAGTCCTATATAATATTGCCGATAGGGTTCGATTCCGTTCTGAACATTGGAGTTATTATCCGCGTAAATCATATTGTGCGAACCGTAACCTAGCGCAATGTTCAACCACTTTGGAAATCTAGTAAACTTGTCGACATCAGTTGATAGCCAGTAGGTTTGACCATTGTAGTCTTTAATGATTTCCTCTCCAAGGTTGCCGCCCAATACATCAGGGCGTAGAGCAGCAAAATAGGTTTGGTGAAAAGAGAACTTTGGAATTATCCTGGTCTCGCCCCATAAAGCCTGCTGTCCCAAGTATAATGTTGCACCAATGGCGTTAGCTGCAAGGTCGGACACAGATGCTCCATAGCCGGAAGAGCGGCCATCAAAAAGTTCGATCGAACTGATAACAAAGAAGCTCGAGATTGCAGCTATTTTATCGGACTTCTTTTTTGTCAGGCCGGCCCATTGAAGGGAGCGGGATCCAAATGCTGAGACTTGGAATGTAGAATAAAAGTGTCCTAATTTATCCAGCTGATTCCACTCCTTCGAATCGTCAAAAAAACGAAATGATTGTTTGTCAAAATCAGAATACCATACCTCGCTCAGGGCGACCATGCTCCCGGTGTATCCGATTGTCGAGGTTGCGATAATGGTTCTTACTCTTTTTCTATTTATGGAGTCCGTTTCCTGCTGAGCTTTAACTGGCGTAAAGGGCTGAACCAAAATGATGAACAAAAAATAAAATAACCGGGTGAAAGCCCCACTACTGTCCACCATCATCATCTTCTTTAAGGGCTTCTTCATTTGGAGGATTTAAGGCTTCTTCCTTCTGCTTTCTCTCCCTCGCGGACGTCCACAGATCTTTCAATTCGTTGAAGTTCTGTGTGTGAAGCAGACTCACACCGGTGGTAACTGCGCTTTGAGTGCCAAGGGTATTGGTAAGTTGGTTAAAGTTTGACCTGCTGTACATCTTCACTTTGAATTTGCCGTCAGGTGTGAGCAAGTAGTCTACAGTCCAATCACCAGCAATGGATGAGATGTTATCTGATGGACGATACTGGTTGCTGAAGGTTCCGTCTCGTGTTACACGTAGACGCCCGTTTAAGAAGGAGTACGAGAGCCTAAGTTGAAACGTGTTGAATGCCTCCTGGTCCAAAGTTCCCAGATCGAGGTCGATTTCAAGATTTTGATCCACCTGGGTAAGCCAATAGCTGAGTTGATTTGAGAGGAACTCACTTACACTGTTGTAGAGTGTTCCGCTGGTGCTGAATGCATCAGGAGGGGAGAATCGCCTCAGAATAATCAAACTGAATACCTGTCGTTTTAATTCCTGTTCGTCTATTCTCGACTTGAATGCGTCAAATTCAAATCCCAGTCTCACAGGTGGCCTGCCTTCAACAAGAATATTATCGGGAACTTCATCAACAGCGATATCAAAGTTGATTCGAGGTGATAGCATTTGCCCTTCAAGTTTCAATGCCACTTTAGTGGGGTACTTTCGCTTGACCTGAGGGTTCGAGATTACTTCTTCCGATTGGTCGGGTAGGAGGGGAATCAAGGATGCCATCTGACGATAGCTTGCATTAATATCCATTATCCCTTCATATGGATTGCCATACCACGTAATCCTGCTTCCTGGTTCAATATCAAATTCTTTATTAATGATGTCGTACAATGTAAAGTTGTACGCACCTTGAGTGAATTCCACTGCGCCAAACATAAAGAAGTCACCTTTGGTGTCCAGTTGTAATTTGATGTCTCCGTTACCGCGGCCTCGTATGATGTCGCCCGACTTGATATCAAAGATAATTTCGGTATAGGCGTCCGGGGTGATATCAAGATTGATATCCATTGACAAACCGCTGGAGG
>DAORAG010000364.1:0-3528 GCA_035344095.1 Cyclobacteriaceae bacterium
TTGAAGCATTAGAAAATGGTAGAATCACTTCGCACGGTGAAAAAATTCATGCCCTCCCTTGCCATCCGCGACTGGCGCACATGCTCGTGCTTGCGGAAGATCACGGTTCACTTGCCCTTGCAACTGACATTGCAGCAATACTTGAGGAACGTGATCCACTTCCCAGAGAAGCGGGAATTGATATCAATCTTCGTATACAGGCGCTCAGAAGATTTCGAACAGATGAAGGGACTGGCAAGCGATTTAGCAGAATTGAAAAAGTGGCCGAATCCTATCGCAAGCTTTTCAACGTTGAGCCAGATAATAATTCCTACGATCCATTTGAGACTGGCATTTTGTTAGCCTACGCCTATCCGGAACGAATTGCCTGTGCTCGGCCCGGAAACAACGCGCAATTTCAACTGGCAAATGGTAAGCTGGCAATGGCTGGTCACCGTGATGACCTGGCGCACGAACCATGGCTATCTGTCGCTCATGTGGACGCCAGGGATGGCATGGGAAAAATTTTTCTTGCCGCTCCATTGAATCCAAAAGACCTCGCACCACTGGTGAAAGAGAAAGAAATTATCACATGGGATACGCGTAAGGGTGGACTCATTGCCTCCAAAGATTTACGTATTGGTTCGATCGTTCTTAAATCTACTCCCATCACCTCGCCAGACGAAAGTCATCTCCTCAAAGCCATTTCAAGTGCTATTAGGCAAGAGGGTGAACGTCTGCTCTCTTTTGATGATCAGGTTGAGCAGTGGCAGCATCGTGTACTAAGTTTAAGAAAATGGAGACCTGACGAAAACTGGCCTGACGTAAGTACTGCAAATCTGCTGGCCAGCAATGAAGAATGGCTCACGCCTTACTTGACCAACGTCAAAAAACCAGAGGATTTAAAGAAGCTCGACTTAGGCAATATACTTCAACATCATCTCGACTGGGAAAAACAAAACAGACTCAACGAGCTTGCTCCTCAGTTTATTGAGGTTCCAAGCGGATCCAAGATCAAACTTAATTATACAGCACCAGGTGAACCACCCGTACTTGCCGTCCGATTACAGGAAGTATTCGGTATGGCTGACACTCCAAAAGTGAATGATGGGAAGACCAGTGTGGTCATGCATCTTCTTTCTCCCGGATTCAAACCTGTGCAGGTAACATCTGACCTTAAGAGCTTTTGGAATTCAACCTATTACGAGGTCCGAAAAGATTTGAAAAGAAGGTATCCAAAACACAGTTGGCCTGATGACCCTTGGACAGCCCAGGCAGTTCGTGGTGTGAAACGATCGCAGCCTAAGAATTAGTTGGCCTCCACTTCAGCGAGAAACTCTCTCAGCATACGAATGTAGTCCTCCGGATTGTCACGGGTTTTGGCATGACCCGCATTGGGAACGATCTCCACTTTTGAACCCGGCACTAATGTTTGAAAATAATAAAGCGTTTCCGGCAATACTTCATCATATTCTCCTCCAATGAACAAAGTGGGCTTCTTGATTTTCGGTAAGTCTAGCACCCGGTCAAAGTCTCTGAGCGTACCTGTGGCATTGAATTCTGTTGGACCCCACATGTAAGTATAGATGGCCCGGTTTGATCCGGGCACTCCTTCACATTCCGGAACGGGAACACCTCTTCCCTTCCGTGAATTGAAATTGATATTGAAGGTATCGGTAGCAGCTTTGTAAGCTTCATTATCATATTGGCCCAATGCTTCATACTTGTTGATCGTATCCTGAACGGGCTGTGACAATCTGGAGATTAACACCTTGGAGTCCTCCATCCATTTTGGTGTGCCAATAAGCGGCCCAGCAAAAATTACGGAAGCAACAGCATCGGTATTTTGCGTGAGCATATACTCAACTGCCACTGATCCTCCCCACGAACTTCCCAGAAGATGGAAGTCATTTAATTTCAAATGCTTTCGCAGCAATTCAACCTGTTCTACAAAATAAGATATCTGCCAAAGGCTAGTGTCGTTGGGGTGATCCGACATACCCGATTCAAGCTGATCAAAAAATATGATTGGTCTTTCTTTGGCGAGCGGCTCATATGCAGCAATCGAACCACAACTGCGGCCACCCGGGCCTCCATGCATCACCATCAAAGGCTTACCGGGCCCCTCGCCAATTACCTTGTACCAAATTTTTCCTCCGGTCACATCCACATAGCCTTCGTGAGGCTTGAGTGGAGCTGAACATGAAATCAGAATTAAAGAGAATACAACGAGAAGACTGAAGTTTTTCATTCCTAAAAGCATATGTTGCTCTCAAGATATGAATTTCTCCAGTGTTACTTCACCTCTTCTACCCCGTTGGCGTGTTTAGCAAACCTGCCTCGTTCCCTTGGATGAACATGGTCATAGCTAGGCCAGGGCCAGCCACCAAATTGCGTCTCCTGATACTCGCGATACGCTTGCTGAATTTCAGATTGAGAATTCATAACGAAAGGACCATACTGTGCTACAGGCTCGTTAATCGCGCGACCTTGAAGCAACAAGATTGAAGCTGACTTATTTCCGTTCTGCAAGAGAACCGCTGCATCCGATTTTAATGAAGCCGAATGATAGTGTGGAACGGATTTATCATCGACCTGAAGTGAATCACCTTCATAAAAATAGATCGTGCGATTGAGACCAGCGGATGCTGCGGGTAAATTCCATTGTGCTCCAGCTTCCATTTTAATCAACCAAATAGCCACTTCATTCTTTGGATCTGACGCCCATGAGTCTGGCGGAGGTGTGGGTGCTTTATGGTCTGCAAGACTTCCGGCTATCACCTTCACAGAAATCGCTTTGCCACTATTATCCTTCGTTTCAAACACAGGAATATTTTCTGACCAAAGCATCGCAAAGTGAGGCTCCGCCATTTTTTTCGCTTTTGGCAAATTCAACCAAATCTGAAATAGCTCAAGATGGTTTTCCTTGTCTTTATTCAATAGGGGAAACATCTCCGAATGTTGTACCCCTTTTCCAGCCGTCATCCATTGCACATCTCCAAAACCAAACCTGCCCGCTGCGCCAAGGCTATCGGAATGATCAATCAAACCTTTGGTAGCAATAGTTACCGTTTCAAATCCGCGATGCGGGTGCGCGGGGAAGCCAGGTACCGTTTCGCCATGATACATCCTCCAGCCGTCCTTGACGGTAAAATCATTGCCAAGGTTTCTGCCAGCCAGTGATGCATCGGGGCCAAAATGATCATTACCCCTCGGGTAAAAATCAGCATGATGAACACAAAAGAGGAAAGGATCGCTGGTCTGCCAGGGGAAATTCAATGGATTTACTGCTAGTACTGAATTGCTCATAAGGTGACTGTCATTTTGTGCAAGTTAAACACGAACTGGTAGAAATATGTTCAACCATCCTTCTTTGTTTAGGCAGGAATAGAAACTGATCAAAGTCAGGTCTTGTAGTGCCCGCGATCATGGCAATCGACATATCCATGACAGTATATTCGGTCATCAAGCAACTCAAAAAAAAGGAGGACATATGACACTTATGAAAAAAAGTAATTTCCCATTTCTCTGGAACGAAAAATGGATGAC
>DAORAG010000365.1:0-3516 GCA_035344095.1 Cyclobacteriaceae bacterium
TGCCTCCCGCGCTGCCCCCGGTTACAAACAGATTTTGATCGTCCACATATCCTTTTTTGATCACCGCATCAACACCGTCCATGACGTCATTGTAATCGTTGCCAGGGTAATTGTGATACAACTCATTGCCAAACTTTTCACCGTAACTGGTACTTCCTCTTGGGTTCGGATAGAAAACGACATAACCGCCCGCAGCCAGTAGTTGCATCTCAGGAGAAAAACGATCACCATAGTTTGCGGTTGGCCCACCATGATTCTCAACGATCAGAGGATATTTTTTTCCTTCTTCGAAAAATGGCGGCTTCACAATCCAACCTTGAACATCAAGATTATCGACAGTTGATTTGTACCATATCTCTTCCACTTTGCCAAGCTGACGGTAGTCCAACAGATCGCTGTTGAGATTGGTGATAAGATTTACTTTTCCAGTTTTGTCGGCAACGGCAAGTTCACTTGGGTGTTCTGGTGTGGTATGTGTAAAGGCAAACTTTCCAGTCGATGACATAGAGAATGAACCTCCACCATACGGACGACTTGGATCATCACCACCGAGGTTGTTTGTAAGTGTCGTGACCTTGCCAGCGAGACTTACATAGCCAATTTTTGTGTTGCCCTTATCATCATATTGAAAGTAAAGCCCCTTTCCATCGGTATCCCATGTGGGAGAGAAAACATCTCTGTCTAGTTTAGTATCTATTTCTTTTTTGCCAGATCCATCAACGTTCATCGTGAAGAGTCTGGTGATCTGGTAAGTTTGTGTGCGATCATCAAATCCCAAATACGCAATGGACTTTCCATCAGGTGAAACTGCGGGACTGTGATCTGGACCTTTGCGTGTCGTAAGTGTGGTTACTTTTCCGTCATTTACGTTTACCGAGTACAATTCGGAATTATCAAAGTCATATTCCCAATCTTCATTTCTGTTACTTGAAAAAATCAGCTGCTTGCCATCTTGTGACCAAACAGGCGAACTGCGATGTTGAAAGTTTCCACTCGTTACTTGTCGCGCGGTGCCACCTTCAGCTGGAACGACAAACAAATGTGCGTACCCGGGTTCCATGTATCCCGATCCATCCGCTTCGTGTTTTAGCCTTGTGGTGATGCGAGGTGCATCTGCCCACTTTGCTCCATCAGGTTTGGCGGGAGGTTTCACCAGGGAGAGTTCGTTGCCTGGTACATGCATTGAAAATGCAATCTGCTTTCCATCAGGTGACCACACCAACCCGCGTGGCGATCGATTCAACTGCGTGAGTTTGGCCAGTCGACCTGTTTTTAGCCAGAACACAAATATTTCCGTGCCTTCATCCGTGCTGCTCACGTAGGCGATCCTACTTCCATCGGGCGACCAGGAAGGACTTGATTCGCTACGATCATGTGGCGTTAATTTTTCATTTCCGGTACCGTTGGCATTGATAATCCACAAGTTGCCCTCTCTTCGATCGGTCATGATGTTCATGCCTCTGCGTACATACACTACCTGATTACCGTCTGGGGAGATTTGCGGATCAGTCACCCATTCCAGTTCAAACACGTCCATTCTGGAAAACGGTTGTTTGTTTTGTCCTAAGGAGGTGAACATACTCAATACCCCAATTGACAATATGAGAACGCGCTTAGATATCATATGATGAGAAGTTTATCGGAATTTTAGTAATGACCGAAAGTACGAATCTGCAATACCAATGAGAAGGACTGTTGGCTAAACGGCTAAGTTCCTCACACCATTGGCGGTCTTGTCTATTCTCGGGTTGCTTTACGCTGATTATTTCCCTAAAATCGAAAACAAATCAATCCTTATTCCATGCGAATTTTTGCTGTTGCGCTAATTGCAGCCTCCTCTTTTGTGTGTGCTGCGCAAACTATTTCCAAATCCGCTTATCAAGAGCTTGAGTACCGATGCATCGGGCCGTTCAGAGCGAGCCGTACTGTGGGTGCCGTGGGCATTCCGTCTCAACCCAATGTTTTTTTTATGGGTGTGAATAATGGCGGAGTCTGGAAATCAGATGACTACGGCCGAACATGGAATCCGATTTTTGATGATCAACCGACTGGGTCGGTAGGTGATATTGCAGTTTCTCCGACACAACCAGACATTATATATGTGGGAAGTGGAGAAGGTCTTCATCGTCCCGACCTCAGCGTGGGCGATGGCATTTTTAAATCAACAGACGGTGGAAAATCATGGACGCACGTAGGTCTCAATGATGTGCAACAAATCGGCAGACTGATTATACATCCCACTAATCCTGATATCGTTTTTGCAGCCGGAATGGGTCATCCTTATGGTGCCAATGAAATGCGCGGCATCTTTCGCACCACCAATGGAGGAAAATCTTGGGAAAAAGTTTTCTACATCAATCACAACACCGGAGCCATTCAAATTGAATTTGATCCAACCAATCCGCAAATTCTTTATGCAGACATGTGGGAGCATCAGGAAGGACCGTGGGAGAATGCAGCCTTCTCTGGCCCAAATAGCGGTTTATACAAATCGATCGATGGCGGAACTACATGGAGGCAGTTGACAAATGGATTGCCGGGCGCAGCACAAGGCTTAGGAAGAATTGGTTTTGGAATCTCGAAGAGCAATCCAAAAAGATTATACGCCACAGTGGACGCCAGACAAAACGGAGGAATTTATCGCAGTGATGATGCGGGTGAAACCTGGTCGTTGATCACTACCGACAGAAGAATTTGGGGAAGAGGGGGAGACTTTGCTGAGATAAAAGTTCATCCGGAGAATGATGATATTGTTTTTGCAGGAAACGTAGCAGCGTATAAATCAATTGATGGAGGAAAGACCTGGTGGTCGTTTAAAGGCGCTCCCGGTGGAGACGATTATCATCGATTGTGGATCAATCCTGAGCATCCCGACATCATGTTCTTTGCAGTGGACCAGGGCGCAACTATCAGTGTGAACGGTGGCAAGACCTGGAGCACATGGTTGAACCAACCCACCTCTCAAATGTATCACGTAGCTACTGACAATCAGTTTCCCTATTGGGTGTATGGTGGTCAGCAGGAAAGCGGAGCGATTGGTGTGGCGAGCCGTGGAAACGGAGGACAGATTTCCATGCGAGACTGGATTGGCGTGGGCAACGATGAGTATGCGACCATCGCCCCCGATCCTAAAAACCCTGATATTATTTATGGTGGTCGTGTGATGAAGTTCAACAAGAAGACTGGGCAGTCACAAAGTGTATCACCGGAGGCACTTCGATCAGGTCAGTACAGAATGTTGCGTACGTTGCCATTACTCTTTCACCCGAAAGATCCGAACATGTTGTTATTCGGTACCAATGTGTTGTGGAAAACAATGAACGGAGGCGACAATTGGGAAATCATTAGTCCGGATCTTACACGCAAACAACCCGAAGTGCCGGCAAGTGTTGGTGACTTCAAAACTCCTGAGATGGAAACCATGCGGCAACGTGCGGTGATTTATGCCGTAAGTGCTTCACCGCTGGATGTAAATACAATTTGGGCAGGTACTGATGACGGACTGGTTCACGTAAC
>DAORAG010000366.1:0-3482 GCA_035344095.1 Cyclobacteriaceae bacterium
TTTTAATCGCTGGGGGGATTTGATTTTTGAAATCGAAAACTATGACAACGACAGCCGGGTCTTCAGGGGCATTAACAAAAATGGGGATGAGGTTTCCTCTGGCATATACTTCTATAAAATAGAATTTGCGAGTGGAAGGAAAACGCTATCCGGATATCTTACGATCAAGAAATAGCTTACTTACCTGGTTTTAACAAGGTGGTATTGAATCCCAGAGGCTGTCTTGTCCGTCAGATGCAATACGCGGCCACCTTTCACAGCCTCAAACTGTACCCAGAATTCATCTGTTTTTCCTTCAAACCGATTTGTCAATGCCATCTCCCAGTAGGTAAGCGTATTCTTTCCCTTATACTTCTGATCGAAGAATTGCATATTTCCTACCATACCATAGGCTCCACTGTGGTGACTTTCATATGAGCCATCCGCATTAAAAACAAAAGTATGTGCGGATGAAGCTGTATTCATTCCCGCATATGAGCCTGTCACAGTGTTATACATATCCACGTATGATCCGCCACTTTCCTCCCATGTGCCTACAATATCTTGCATCGCAACTGCAAACTTGTTATAACCCGTTAGTGCAGCTATTTTCTCTTGATTGGGAAATTGTTGATCAAGCTCTGCCTTTGAGGGAGAAATTATCTCTATGCATCGGGCTATGCCATTTTCTATCAACACTCGAAAACCAAGGTACACTTTCTTACCACTTTGTCGATCAACGGCATCGGCTTCAAAAAAATAAATGCAGAAATAGCACGGGCCTCCGTTATCGTATTTTGCAAGATTAGAAATCTCATATCGCGGCTCTATCAGTCTATTCCAAAGAGACCGCTCTACGCTCTCGCTATTTCTCATTTCATCGGTAATCTGCACTGCATAGTGCAAAAGCACGGTAATCTCTCCCTTGGAAAGCTTTACATAGTCTTTAAATGGTCGTGCCACCCAGCCGTCATCAAAATTGGTTGTTGACAGGGATATGCCATGATCATCCACCGTTTCAACCATCTTATTGCCTGCATCTTCAACAACCATTTGCATTGTAGTGCTTTCATATAAGGCCGGTTTCTGTATTTCCAACGCACCCAGGAAACTCTCTACCTGCGGCATGAACTCATTACTGTTCATCATCACCATGATCGTGATCTCAGCACCATGACCCGTAATGGTCGTCAACAAAAGAAATGAGTTTTCATTTTGCCACTTGAACTCACTAACGCCAGAAGCAGACGTCCAACCCTCCTCGGTTGTCATTTCTGGCGTGGGTCGTATTGCGTCAGGATAGTTTTTGGTAACAATCGCCTGCCATTCGTTTTCAAAATCATGTGTTGCGTCACCGCTACCCGTTTGACTTTTATAAATTGTAATTCTGCACCAGCCTCTTGACTTCGAATTGGTGGTCACAAACGAGAGCGCATAATCAGTTGTTTCTCTGTTCCAGCCAACGGGAGCATCAAAAGTGACAAGGTCAAACGTCTCTCTGACTTGTGCCAGAATTGAGAACGTGGAGGCAGCATAAAATGCAACTGCCAGAATCCATTTTCTTGCCATGAAAGTATCTGATTACTCAAAGTTGCCGAATTGCTTCAGCTCTTTCAAGAGAGAAGATTGACTTTATTTTTTATTTCTTAAAATGGCTTTGTTAATACGTTTTACAATACCCGGCCCTTCATAAATAAACCCCGTGTATATCTGAACCAGGTCAGCCCCAGCCTGTAATTTTTTTATGGCATCATCAGCGCTCATGATGCCTCCCACACCAATTATTGGATATTCTGGTCCCAAGGCTTTTCGCAAGTAAGTGATTACTTCAGTGGCTTTCAGTGTTAAAGGCTTGCCGCTAAGTCCTCCCGCTCCCAATTGAGAAACTTCATCTGGCGATGTATTAAGTCCGTCCCTACTTATAGTTGTATTGGTTGCGATCACACCATCGGTTCTTGTCTCTTTTAGAATCTCGACAATATCGTCCAACTGTGACTGCGTGAGGTCAGGTGCGATTTTTAACAAAACCGGTTTTACTTTTTCTTTTGACTTGCTCAGACCTTTCACATGCATGAGCAACCTTTTTAAAGGTTCTTTATCCTGTAGTTCACGAAGCCCGGGTGTGTTGGGAGAACTAACGTTAACCACAAAATAATCGACATGGGGATAAAGTGCTTCAAAGCATTCCATGTAGTCGGAGAACGCTTTGTCATTAGGTGTGTCCTTATTTTTTCCGATGTTACCACCAATGATGACTTTGGCCTTGCATCGTTTAAGTCGCTCTACCGCAGGTAATACGCCAAGGTTATTAAAACCCATTCGATTGATCAACGCCTTGTCTTTTGGCAAACGAAAAAGTCGGGGCTTGTCATTACCCGATTGTGGTCGAGGGGTCAGTGTTCCTATTTCAATAAAGCCAAATCCAAAACAGGATAATTCATCAATGAGTTTCGCATCCTTGTCAAATCCCGCTGCCAACCCCACGGGGTTTTTAAAATGAATTCCAAACAGCGTCCTTTCAAGCGACTTGTGTTCATAATTGAAAAGTAATCGCATCAACGATTTGAATCCTGGTACTTTTCCCTTGATGGACAGCAGCCTGAACACAAAGTGATGAATAACCTCCGCATCGAACAAGAAGAGAATGGGACGGATAACTAACTTATACATAGTGAGAGAACCGTAATCAGTGCGTCAAAGGTAATTGCTTTAGCTTCTTGGATGAAATTCCTGGATGACCTGACGTAAATAATCCCGATCAAGGTGTGTATAAATTTCGGTAGTAGTGATCGACTCGTGGCCGAGCATCTCTTGCACCGCCCTCAAATCGGCACCGCCCTCAATCAAATGTGTGGCAAAAGAATGCCGGAACGTGTGTGGGCTGATTATCTTCTTCAACCCGATTTTTGCTGCTAGCTGCTTGATGATAGTGAACACCATCACCCGCGTTAACTTCTTGCCTCGCCTATTTAGGAACATAAAGCTTTCGGAACCTGGTTGCACCGAAATGTGTATCCGAATCTGTTCCTTATATATTTTTAAGTATTTCAGCGCATCTTTTCCCACCGGCACCAGCCGTTCTTTATTGCCTTTGCCAATTACCCTAAGAAAACCTGCATCGAAATAAACGTTATTCATACGCAGGTCTACAAGCTCGGACACTCTAAGTCCCGAGCTATACAGCACCTCTAGCATTGCCCTGTTACGACCTCCCTCTGGTGTGCTCATATCGACTGCCTCCAGTAATCTTTCTATCTCGGGATAGTCCAATGTGTCTGGCAGCTTTCTTCCCAGCTTTGGTCCTTCAATGAGTGCAGTTGGATCCTTTTCAATCAACTCTTCAAAAAGAAGGTATCGATAAAAAGCTTTTATTCCTGAAAGTATGCGAGCCTGGCTGTAGGCGCTCATGCCCAATTCATTGATGTAGGCAAGAAAACCCTGAAGATGCTTGGTATTGATCTTAAGTGGAGAAGTGTCCTTATGTTTCATCTCCACAAATTGAT
>DAORAG010000367.1:0-3472 GCA_035344095.1 Cyclobacteriaceae bacterium
CAACTCACTCTGCTGCCGGCTTTTCAAAATAAAAAACTAATAATCGATGTACGGGACACAGAATGGCCGCAACGAAAAGAGGCTATTCTAAATTCTATGCCAGCTTTCCTGGTCTGGCATAGTTCATTGGAAAATAGGGATGATGCCATCGAAGCCAATCAACTTGTGCCCGTTCTATTTTCTTTGAATGAAGTGCCCGGCAATCCGATTGATTTCTCTTCGTGGCCAATGACTGGAATTGCGCTCTCAGGGACAGCTGAGGACAGGCCGGGTCAAAAGGACTACGAAGCACTGGCCGATATCCTGGAGTTATTGGAGGCGGACTAAGCGCTGCCCAATTGGATCGCCCGCTCTACCGCATCGTAAGTGCAGTCTGGAAAGGTAATTCCCAACGGTTTGCTGTCGTTGATCCATTCTTCAATTTTTGGAAGATGCTTTCCTTTCACCTTTTTTAAAACGGGTACTCCCAGTTTCTTCAATGCTGCTGCATTGCAATGCTGCTCGTACTGACTCTTCATCGGTACTACCATCAGCTTTTTATTAAGATGGAGTACTTCTGCCGGGGTTTCAAAACCAGCCCCTGTCAGCACACCTTCACAACTCACCACACTCTCAACAAAGTCTATTCCACTGACCGGACGCACTGATATACGTCCCACATTATAAGCTGACTTAGTATGCTTCGAAAAAATGTGCCATCGCGCATATGGAAATCTCAGCAGAAGGTTCACCAGCTTTTTGTCATCATATGCTGGTAGGTAAACCGTGTAGTGTCCCTTGTTGGAAACTTTTGCATTGCGAACAGCAGCGCGAATTACAGGTGTGAAAATATTCTTGTCGTATTTCTCAAAGTGGAAGCCAACGTATTTCTTCACTGGCGCATAGTTGTTCAATATCCACTCGCCAAACGGATCAACGGATTTCGGCCGCGGAGATTTTTTTGACAACAAAGCTGACTGGTGGCTGAGAGCCACGCACTTTATTTTTTTCTTTCGCGCTGCCCATGCGGAGATGGGTTCAAAATCATTAACGATCAAATCGTAATCTTCAACGGGAAATTCGTTGATCTCATGGATTACATCTTTAGAGCTATTCTTCTTAAATGTTTTATAGAAATTGATACCACCTTTTTTGCCAAAGTAAAAACTAAGTCCTTTTGACTTGAACTTAACGGGATACGGCAATTCTATTTCGGCCTGGGCGCCACTAACGAACAGATCAATCTCGCCAAATTTCTTCAGCTCGGGAATGACATCCACCGCCCTACTCAGGTGACCATTACCAGTCCCCTGGATTGCATAGAGTATCTTCATCGTTTTACAGTAAGGAACTCCGTGACAAGGTCCTTGAAAATCTCATCATTATCCAGACTGCTTCGGAATCTTTTCGCAATCTTGATGGATTGTGCTTTTTTGTCATCGGCATAGCGATAGATCGACCATTCGTTTTTGTTGTATTCCAGGGCCGATAGGTTCTCTACCCAGTCACCTGAATTGAGATAAATTACCTGGCCTTTGTCGGTGGTAATGGTTTTGATTTCAGGATGATGTATATGTCCACACACCACATAGTGATGACCGTTGGCTATCGCAATATCTGCAGCCGTCTTCTCAAAATCGTTGATAAACTTAACAGCACCTTTTACACTGTCTTTTACTTTTTTGGAAAGCGATATCTTGCCGCGACCCATGGCCTTCGATATGAAATTGACAAAAGCATTGAGGAGTATAAGCAGATCATAGCCGATGGCTCCCAGCTTAGCAATCCATTTTGAGTATTTCATCGTTACGTCAAAGACATCACCATGAAATATCCATGCTGATTTCCCCTGCAATGAAAGCACCTTCTTATTCTCAATCTGAAATGACCCTAGCCGGAAGCCAGCAAACTTGCGGAGCATCTCATCATGATTTCCGGTCAGATAGGTGATCTTCGTGCCTTTGGCCAGCAACCCAGTAATATGCTTCACTATTTCCATGTGACTCTTGGGCCAATAGCGTTTGCTAAACTGCCACATGTCGATGATGTCGCCATTTAGTATGAGCCGCTTGGGCTTTATGCTCTTTAGATATCGGAGGAGTTCTTCTGAATGACAGCCGTAGGTACCGAGGTGAACATCAGAGATGATGACCAGTTCGACCTCTCTTTTTCGCTTTTTACCCATTCAGCTTTGCACGTAAGTGTGACAAACCCATGTATCTGAGGTGTTTGCCAAAAGTATTAACACAAACTTACCAAACTTTCACCATAACGTTACGCTTGTGTTAAGGCTGGTCAGGCTCAGCAAACTCAAACCGGAGGTATTTTATCGTCTCTCCCTTCGAGGCAAACATCAATTCATAGCGCGTCTTTATGTCCATCACCTCCGATGCAAGGTCAGAATTGTAAACATCATGCGTAACTTTCAAATTGGTGATGTCCTGACGTGCTTCAAGTTGCTCAAGGGTGAACTCAAACAAGGCGGTATTGTCAGTTTTCAGTCTGAAAGTACCACCTGCCCGGAGTGTTTTTTTGTAGAGATCAAGAAACGAGTTGTTTGACAGCCTTCTTTTGATATCCCTCTTCTTTGGCCGAGGATCAGGAAAAGTCAGCCATATTTCATCAACTTCTCCATCCTCAAAAAAATTACCAATCATCAAAATCTGTGTGCGCAGAAATGCGACATTGGTCAGTTGCTTTTCAACAGCCCATGTGCTCCCCTTCCATATTCGATCACCTTTTATATCGATACCAATAAAGTTGCGATCAGGAAAACGTTCTGCCATTCCGATAGTGTATTCACCCCTGCCACAGGCGAGCTCCAGTGTGATTGGATTGTTGTTTTTGAAATAGGTTTTATTCCAGTTGCCTTTGATGTCGAAGTACAGTTCTTTTCCGGGTTCTAGAACGTTGTCTCTCTCAGATATGATTTTGAACCTCGCGAGTTTACTCTTCATGGCTATAATCCTTCTATTTCAGCCACCACAAAAGTACTTCCGCCAATGAAAATCAAGTCATCAGGTTTTGCTGCCAGCCTTGCTGCGGCAATTGCATCGGTCACAGTGTGATATGCTGCACCTTGTAGGGCAAAGGCTTCGGCATTCTTTCTTAACACATCTGCTGGCAAGGCTCTAGGTATAGCTGCCTGACAAAAATAATAGGTTGCGTACTTCGGTAACAGCGACAATACGGCTGCCGGATCTTTATCTCTTACTACACCGATAACAAAATGAAGGTGATTGAACGTCAGCGTATCAATCATCGTGAGTACTTCTCTAACGCCCTCTGCGTTGTGACCTGTGTCGCAATAAGTGAGTGGTTTTTCATCTAGTTTTTGCCAGCGCCCTTTCAATCCGGTAAGGGAAATCGTGGCTGCAATACCCTCACGTATTGCCTTATCCTCAATTACAATCCCTATTTTTCTCAATTGGTCAATCACGGCCAACACCCCTGCAATATTTTTTCGTTGATAACCACCTGTCAATTCCGACCG
>DAORAG010000368.1:0-3472 GCA_035344095.1 Cyclobacteriaceae bacterium
AAAGGAGGCACTTGCCATAGGCAAGGCCATTGGCGATAAGGTCATTGTGATGAGTACATCAACGGGTGGGACGGTAGCTCTTATGTTGGCAGCTCAATATCCTGATGATGTGTTTGCACTTATTAATATGTCGCCTAATATTGCCATCAACAATCCAACAGCATTTCTACTCAATGATCCCTGGGGATTGCAGATCGCCCGCATGGTCATCGGTGGTGACTATCAGGTAATAGACTATCCACCTGCGCGCCAACAATACTGGAATGGCAAGTACCGACTTGAGTCGCTCACGCAACTTGAGGAGTTGCTGGAACGGAAAATGAACAAGGAAACATTTCAGAAGGTAAAACAGCCATCACTTACCTTATACTACTACAAGGACGAAGAACACCAGGATCCCACCGTCAAGGTATCAGCGATGCTGACAATGAACGAACAGTTGGGTACGGATCCATCAAAGAAACGTGCAGTTGCAATTCCGGGTGCAGGGGCGCATGTTATTGGATCTCATTTGGTGTCAAAAGATTTGGAAGCAGTCACCAACGCAGCAAACCAATTTGCGGAAGAGGTGTTGGGGATGAAGCCAATCACAGCCGCAAATTAATCGCTTTTGTTGAGCAGTTCAGTGACTTCAGTCTTTAATAGTGATAGGTGCTTCTTGATAATCGTCCATATAATGCGATCATCAATATTGTCATAGGCATGGATAAGTCGATTTCTAAGACTGATGATGGCTGAAGCGTGCTTCAAAGAAGTGTGGGTTGTCTCCTTGATGAACTTGTTGGTAGCTTCTCCAATTATGGCAAGGTGCCTTTCCACGGCACCTTTGACTAGAAAGTTCTTTCGGTAATCTTTAAACGAGTTAATTCCCTCAGTGAAGGATTGAATGTGGCCAATGGAGTAGAGTATATCAGATAAGTACTTTCTCTCCCTGTCCGTCATATACCAACTTTCGTGTTGAGTCGATACTCTTTCTTAAAAAAGGGTTAGAAATTGAGTCATCTGTTAATAGATCAATCCTACGTTCAAACAACGACTCGAACTCATCCCATAGTGCCAAAAGTGTTTCACCGAACTCTATCGGGTCTTCGATGTCGAGGTCGACTACAAAATCAATATCACTATGTTCTTTAAACTCGCTGGTTATTGAAGAACCAAAAGCGTAAAGCTTGGTTACCCTGTGCTTTTTGCATATAGCGAGGAATTCACTGCGTTTATTTGCGATGAGATCGTATAACTTCACATAACAAAGTTAATAAATATTAAGCTGACTTTTTTTGCTCTAACCCCACCTTAGAAATAATCAACGTAAGATGGCGGAAAGGTGGAGGACTCCGAGGAAATGAGAAAAGGGTGCCAGGTGCAATCAGAAATCTCAGAGTTGCCTGCGGGCGACTGTAAGTGGGGAGAGTTTCATTCTTCCAACTGAGATGAGCAAACCCGATGAAAAACTCAACTATCTACAAAACATCTCTCCTCAGGAGAGGAGAAGGAGGTGAGGCACCTGATCTGAAACCAAGCAGCGTTGAATATAGGAGATGCTTCGTTGCACTCAGCATCGCAGGTGTATATTGAGACACTAAGTAACGAAGTGTCTCCTTGGTAATGAACTCTGTGCTCCTCCTAATCGACCTACGGAGTAGTCTTCTTAAGTTGTTCTACCGCTCGCTCCAAATCCTCGGGCGTGTCAATTCCCATCGTCTCAATATCCGTCTCTGCTATCTTGATTTTGTAGCCGTTCTCTATCCACCTCAACTGCTCAAGTGACTCCGCCATTTCAAGTGAGGAAGGTTTTAGAGTAGTGATCTCTTTGAGCACATCAGCGCGGTAGGCATACATGCCGATGTGTTTATAAAAGTTTTGTTTACCTAGCCATTGTTCCGGTGGCGTATTTCGTACATGCGGCAAAGCATTACGACTAAAGTAGATGGCCTCATGGTGTAAATTGAAGATTGCCTTCACCACATTGGGATTATGCAAAACCGCTGCATCAGCGATTTTCTTCACCAGTGTAGCCAACTCCACCTTCCCATCAAGCAAAGAGGCCAACAGATCTATTTGTGCCGGATCGATAAATGGCTCATCACCCTGGATGTTGATGACGTAATTGTATTCTCCTTCAGCCAATGTCAGCGCTTCCGCGCAGCGATCAGTTCCGCTGACATGATCCTCAGAAGTCATCACCACATTGCCACCAGTTTTTTTAATGTGATCGAAAATCTTTTGGTTGTCCGTTGCCACCACTAGGTGGTGCAGACTGGAGGCTTTTGAGGCTTGCGAATACACCCACTCAATCATTGTTTTTCCAGCAATGTCTGCCAGCGGCTTCGCAGGAAAACGAGTGGATGCGTAACGAGCAGGAATTACACCAAGAATTTTCATACTGTTACTTTTCTGACTTTCAAAGTCGAACCTTCAATTTCAGTTACAGTTACAGTGTCTCCTTTTTCAATATACTCGCCTCGCGAGAAAGCGTCATAGATTTGATCTTCGATCATAATCTTACCACTTGGTCGAAGGACAGTATAGGCAGTACCGGTTTTACCGATCAAGTCCCCTGTATTAAAATTGGAAGTGTAGCCTTCTGATTGTGCCTGTGTGTCGGTAAGTGATATCCTTTTGAACACCCCCGACTGACTCAGACGGACTCCTCCTACAAATAGAAGCAACACACCCCCGCTCAGCCCTCCAAAAATAGCCAACGATGCAATGACGATATCTCTTAATGGCACCATGCTGAAGTTGAAGTAATCGTTGTTTACCATGATCAATACCATCGAACCAACGGTAAGGGCGATTCCTGTGATACCAGCAAAACCGAAGCCAGGGATCACAAATATTTCAAGTATGATCAGCACGATGCCCACGAACAAGGCAATGATCTCCCAGTTCTCGGCCAGACCGTTCAGGTAATAGGGCACCAGGTACAAAATAAGTGCAGTGATGGAGGCAATAATCGGGAAACCGACACCGGGTGTTTGCAGTTCGAAATAAAGCCCTCCGAGTATGACAAGGATAAGTATTCCGCTAATAAATGGATTAAGGAAGAATGCAATCACTTTTTCGGGAGCACTCACCTCAAAATACACCAGTTCATAATCGCTTACATTATTTCTTGATAGAATCTCTTCGATGGAATTTACCTTGGCCTCGCAGTACCCGTACTTGATGGCTTCGTCAGTGGTGAAGGTGATCACTGTTCCCTCACGTTTGATGCTGTCTACTTCTACACGCTCATCTACCATGCCTTCTGCAATTCGGGGGTCTCGACCATTTTGCTCTGCTGTAGACCGCATGATCGACCGCATATAAGACTGGTATTTATCGGGAGCCCGTTCACCTCCCACGCCCTCTACCACAGTGGCAGCGCCAATATTGCCGCCCGGAGCCATGTAGATGCTGTCGCAGGCAATGGAGATGAGCGCCCCAGCTGAGGCTGCATCTTTATTAATAAAAACCCATATGGGAGTTT